>CAZWOV010000140.1:0-7187 GCA_964635645.1 uncultured Planctomycetaceae bacterium
CAAAAGAAAAAATGAACGAATCCACCCCAAACGTTCAACATCACACACATTGAACCCGGAATCCACTTAATTTCCAATGAAACGCAACCTCCTAATCCGTGCCTCCGCCGGTTCCGGCAAAACCCGAAAACTCAGTTTCCGCTACCTGGAGTTGATTGCCCAGGGAACGCCGATTTCGACAATCCTGGCCTCCACGTTCACCAATAAAGCGACCGGAGAAATTCTGAATCGAATTCTTCTCACCGCGGCCATGGCGTGCCGCGACGATTCTCTGAGATACGAACTCTCAAAAAACATTGACCGCGATATTTCGCTCGATGAGATGAAAAACATCCTGCGCCGCCTGACGAAAGGATTAAACCAGATCCGCGCCTGCTCTCTGGACAGTTTTTTTAATCAGATCGCGCAATGTTTTCCATACGAACTGGGGCTGAAACCCGGTTGGCAGATCCTTGACAACGCGACAGACGAAGCTCTTCGATGGGACGCGATTCAGCGTTCGCTTAAACGTAATGAAGAAAATACGCCGACGCTTCTCCGGCAATTATTCAAGGGAGAAACTCAAAATCAGCTTGCCGATGAAATTTTCTCTCAAATGAAAAGTCTTATTTCTCTTGAAAGAAGCGCAAAGCCGGAAGCATGGGAAGAAATCCTGAAAATCCCGCGGCGCGGTTATTTAACGGAAACCGCAATTTCAGATATTCTTTCCATTTTGACGAATGCCGAATCCTCCGGAGAACTGAAACGTTCGCTTCAAAATAGCCTGAAAGACGTCATTCCAATGATTCAGGCGAACGACTGGTACGGGCTGATCAAAAAACCTCTTATTCAGCATGCTCTGGGCGCCCAGAACGGCGAATTCAAATACTGCAATGCCGTCGTTCAACCCAACGAAGTAAGCGACGCCCTCGTAAAACTTGCGGGGCACGCCGAAATGGCGTATCTCGAACTGATGAAAGACCAGACTCTTGCCGTTCACAAACTGACGAGCGAATTCCTGACCGTCTACGACGAAAACAAACTACGCGCCAACGGACTCCTCTTTGACGACGTCACACGGCGCGTCGCAAAGTATGTGGAAACGCTAAATGGGAATCTTCAATCTCTTTCGTGGAGAATGAACGCCGCGATAAATCACCTGCTTCTGGATGAATTTCAGGATACTTCGATCAATCAATGGCATATTTTCCAGCCTTTCGGCAAACATTGCACGCAGGGAAACAATCGTTCTTTTTTCTGCGTAGGAGACGTAAAACAGGCAATTTACCGCTGGCGAAACGGAAGATCTGAGATTTTCGATGCAATCGAAAAAACTTTCGATGGAATCGAACAGGAAAACAGCAACACAAGTTGGCGCAGCGCTCCGGAAATTATCGACTGCGTCAACCGTTTTTTCCTGGATCCCCAAAAAACGCCCGTTTCTTCGAGAACGTCGCCGTCGGATTTTTCGATCGGAAATTATCTTGAAAAAACGGCTCTTGAGGCTTGGAAGAAATGGCGCTACGAAGAACACGCCGTCTCTCCAAAATCACAAAAATATTCCGGTTACTGGGAACTCGCCGCAATGCCGGAAAAACAGAAAGAAAATTCCTCGGAAAACGACGTCGGCTCCGACGCTGAAAACGGAGACGATCCTCTTGCGTCATCGTCTGAAGACGTTCAGCTTCAGTGGGTTGCGCGGCGTATCGCCGAACTTTACCGCAAATCCGGCAACGTTCATCAAATCGGAGTATTGTTCCGCGTCAATCGGAATATCCCCAAGTTAGCGAAATTCCTGCGATTACGCGGGATTCCCGTCAGCGAAGAGGGAAAAATGGAACTGACGAATTCCGATTCCGTCCGAATTCTTCTTTCTCTTTTGAATTTAATGGATTTTCCAGACAATACGCTCGCCTGGTTTCACGTTGGAAATTCCATTTTGGCGCAATTTTATCCAGATCTGGTCTGGAAGGACGTTCAGCGTCTTTCCGTCGAAGAAAGAACATTTTGCGAACAAAGAAAATCCGTCTGTCTTTCAAAACTTCGCCGAAAGTACCAGGCGTTTGGAGTCGCGTCCTTCCTACGGGAAAACGCGCAATTTCTGACTCCCTACGCTACGGAAGAAGAAAAACGCCGTCTTAAGCAGCTTCTCACGTTTGCGGCGTCTATTGAACAAAACGGCGCGCTGAACAGAATTTCCGATTTTGTCGTTGCCGTCAAAAAAAACACTCAGGAAGATCCGACTGGAGCGCCCGTCGTTCTGATGACTATTCACCGTTCCAAAGGCCTCCAATTCGACGCGGTCGTTCTTCCGGAACTCTCTTTCACATTAACCGGTCAAGAACCCAAATTCCTCCCGGGTTACTGCAACGACGACGTCCTTCAAGATATTTCTCTGGTAATGCCATGGGTCAACAAAGAGCTGCGTCCCATGCTTTTTGACGAAGATTCTCCATTCTTCAAGGCAATGGAGCTTAACGAACGGGAACGAATCAGCGAAACGTTTTCACTTCTTTACGTCGCAATGACGCGCGCAATTTACGCAATGTACCTTTTCGTACCCCCCAAAAACGCGCCAAAGACTAAAAAAAATCAGTTCCTCAAAAAAGCTTCCGACCTTTTGAGCGTCGCCCTGGCCCAAACAGAGTATCCGCAGGCGGAAACGCTTCTCGCCAGCGACGGCAATCCAGAATGGTATCTGAAAACAGAAAAAATGCGAAAGTACCAGGAATCCTCCAACGTCGTTCTTTCCGGCGTTTCAGAATCCTCGGCCCAAAAACCGCCGCAAAATCCTGACGAATCGTCAGATGAAGAGAATCCGTCCGCGCTTCAACCCCTTTCTCTCGAGGCGCCGAAGCACCAAACGCTGGAATCGCAAACGGACTCCGGCAATCAGGCAGATTTTCACGAACCTCTAAATCCTGAAAGAGAAAAAAAGGAAGACGCTTTCCAACTTCAACCCATTATTTTCAAAAGAAATCCGGAATCAAGCCGAAATCTAACGCGACGCGCTCCCTCAAATATCGAGGATCGCCAACTGGTAGATCTTGGCAAGAAACTGGATTTTAGTCAACAGAATACCGTTAACGGAACAATTCTCCACAGCTGGTACGAAAAAATCGCCTGGATGGAGAACAGTCTTCCTTCCGATGAAGAACTCATCGCTGTCGCGCGCCCCTACGGTCTCACGAAAGAACGTTTGGAACGTCTTCTCAAAAGTTTTCATAATTCCCTGAAAGCGCCTAAAATCGAACGTGTTCTTCACTGGGCTTCCTACATTCCAACGCTACGCGAAAAAGTCGTAAAATCCGGAGTCCTGCCCGAAGAAAAAGTTCCGCGGACCGTATTTAGAAAAGACCCGAATAATCCAGATGAAATTCGTTGGGAAGTTTATCGGGAGAAAGAACTGGCAATTCGTACCGAGTCGGAACTCCTGCTGGGAACTCTGGACCGTCTGATTCTCCTCCGAAATGATTTTCAGGTTTTCTGGGCTGACTGCATGGACTATAAAACGACCAGAAAAGTTAACAATCCGGATATTCTCGAAGAGAAAATCAAATCCCACCAACCGCAAATGACAGATTATCGAAAAATGCTCCACTATCACTACCGGATACCGGAAAGTCAAATATCCGCTCATTTGATCTTTTCAATGCTCGGTATCGTCCGGGAAGTATGAAGTCCAAACGGAAACAGGAGGCGGAATGATTAGATAAATTCAGAATTTTCCAACCGTTTTTTATTGAATTTCAAATTTCGCCTGAATTGTTTAACCAAATCGTTCAATAAAAAAAACCTGCGTCAGAAAATCTAAAGCAGGTTAAATGGAGGCGGCGGGTATCGAACCCGCGTCCTGCGACATCTCCCTGTGAGCGTCTACGAGCGTATTCGGTTTATTTAAATCTCGCTCTCTCATCCCCCAACCGACAGGGTGAATCGAAAGCCAGGTAGGAACAAAATCTCGCTCTGACCGTACCTCCAGTGAATCAGAACCAGACAGATTTTAATTACGCGACGTTAAGCCTCCATCTGTTAGGGAAACTCGCGTCCGGTCGCCTCTTCTTAGGCGGCAAGAGCCATATTATTTTTGGCGTTTATTTTTTTGTCGGCTTTTTACGTGGCATGCTGACAAACCACGACGCGCAACCCACGCTTCAACTGCCCAGTCGAATCCAGTCGCCCCCAAACTGCCGAAAAATCTAATCCGGAGAAGACGGCTTCAGCGTCAAAACAAAACCGCCGGGATCTTTCGAGTATTTGAGAACACGAATCAAAGACCATGACGACGGCGAACCGTATTGCCGTAAAAATGACCAAATCGATTCGGACGTTCAAGAATTGGCATGTTGCGAATTTCCTGACGAGTTAAACTACGCGCAGACGCAGCCTTTTTCTCCTTCTCGACCGGATTGGCAACTTCTACCTTGGAAGCCACTGCATTGTGCATAGCCGCATCCTGCGACACGGGCGCGTCGTTTTTTTCAGCGGCGTCTACAGAAATTGCGACGAATGAAAACGCGCCCAACATTATCAGGGACAAAAATGATTTGATTTTTTTCATAGATCATCCTTTAACGAATAAAAACCCAAATCTTCCAATTATTTTAAAGTATAGCAGAAAAAAATTTTTTGTCTAGGGCTTGAGCAAAAATTTCATCTGAAATTTCGCCTGAAAACCGTTTTATTCTACATTTTTTGCTTTTTTAAAAATTCTAAATTTCACAGGAGACATTTTTTTTGGTTTTATCGGTAAATTATTCATCTTACTTAAATTTTGAAAAATGAACGATCGGATTCGCTCAAAAAAAATGAAGAATCGGCTCCGCCATGTCGAAAATTAAAAAGATTTTTATTTTTTACGCCGCGTTGGAAAATGATTTTCAGAAAACGGAAGAATCAGGGAATATTTCATGTCGGAACAGATGTTACTATTTGATAATTCGCAAAATCAACCTGAAAAGCAGGAAAATCCCAAAGCCTTCAACGAATCGGACGGAATCCGGCGTGAAGAAACTCGCGATCATTTGAACGCCTGGACTTTTCCCCCTGTAAAAGAAGTTTCTCCCGATAAAAATCCGCAATTTTCATCCGCCTATTCGCTTTTAACAAGTCGGCTTCCCCAAGAAGGAATTCCCCGTATCAAAGCGCTTCGAGAACTTCTGAACCATCTTAATCGTCAATACTATGAAAAATCGATCTCTGAAATCGCCGACTCTGAATTTGACTTTTTGATGAAGGAACTAGCGGAACTTGAAGCCGAATACCCCGAAATTGATTCTTCTTCCAGTCCCACGCAACGAGTGGGAGGAAACGTCGTCGATTCTCTGAAAGAAGTTCGGCATAAAATCGTCATGTTATCGATTGAAAACGTCTATGCGCCCGAAGGAGTCCTGAAATTTGCAGAAAACGTTTATCAAAAATTTCCCGAAGGAACCAGAATCCAATGGGTACTGGAATTGAAAATTGACGGAGTCGCGATATCCCTCCATTACCGTCATGGGAAACTCGTTCAGGCAGTCACGCGCGGAGACGGCGAAAAAGGAAACGACGTTACCCATAATGTTCGAACTATTCGCGACGTTCCGCTCGAATTGCAATTTACCAATCCGCGATACCCAATTCCGGAAGAAGTTGAAATCCGCGGCGAAGTTTATTTAACCAATCGCGGATTGAGTCTGCTGAACGAACGTCAGAAATCATACGGAAAAGAACTTTACGCCAACCCAAGAAACGCAGCTTCCGGAAGTATTCTGCTGAAAGATCCAAAAATCTGTGCGCAGCGGCCGTTAAGAATGTTCTGTCACAGCGTAGGAGAAACGGATTCGCTTCCATGCCGAAATCACTCTGAGTTTCTGGAAGCGGCGCAATCCTGGGGACTGGTTCCCACTCCGAATATCCAGCGCTTTTCCGACGTCAAAGACGCTATCGCTTATTGCGAACAAAATCTTGAATCTCTTTTTAACCTGGATTTTGAAGCGGACGGTTTCGTCTTGAAAGTTGACGATTTCAATCAACGTAAAATTCTCGGGGAAACTTCCAAATTTCCACGCTGGCTGATCGCTTTAAAATTTCAAAAATACGAAGCGGTAACCCGTCTGCTGAACATTTTCACGCAAGTCGGGAAAACGGGAGTCGTTACTCCTGTTGCGGAACTTGAACCCGTTCAGCTGGCAGGTACGATCGTGTCGCGTTCATCGCTTCATAACGCCTTGGAAATCCGCAGAAAAGACGTCCGAATCGGAGATTGGGTCGTCGTGGAAAAAGCGGGAAAAATCATCCCTCATATCGTACGCAGCGAAATTCATCGAAGAGAAACGGAATTACCGGAATATCAATTTCCAACCAGATGCCCGATTTGCGATTCAGTTCTTGTTCAGGACGACGGCGGAACCTATATTCGATGCTCAAATCCCCGTTGCCCCGCCAGATGGAGTGAAAAAGTTCTCTATTTCGGAAGTCGGGACGCCATGAACATCAAAGGATTAGGGGCGAAACTCGGAGTCCAGCTCATGGAACGCGGGTTCATTAATTCCTATGCAGATATTTATCGTTTGGAAGAAGTTCTGACTCCTCAGATAATTGATTCTCTCGCGCGAGTTGGAACTAAAATGGTTGAAAATCTCTGCCGACAGATTCGAGCAAGCAAAACGCGCGGACTTGCGCGGCTCCTCAACGCCCTTTCCATTCCGCATCTGGGAAAAGAGACCGCCGAAGCCCTGGCTATGAAATTTCTCTCCATGGAATCGCTTCAAAAAGCAACGCGGACGCAGATCGCCCTCGTGGATGGAATCGGAGAAACGATTGCCGAAAGCGTCTTTAATTTTCTTCATTCGGAAGAAGGAGAAAAAAGCGTCGAAGAACTGAAAAAAGCGGGAGTTCTGATGAACTATATCGACGAAAACGGCAGATTGGCCGCTTTAAGTAATCCGGAAAACGCATTTCTTCCTCTTCATGGACAAACCGTCGTAGCCACAGGAAAACTGAAACGTTTCACACGCGGGCAAATCGAAGACTTCATCAAAAGACTGGGCGGAAAAACAGCCTCCAGCGTTTCCGCCAAAACATCTTTCGTCATCGCGGGAGAAGACGCGGGCGGCAAGTTGACGAAAGCAACGGAACTCAAAATCGAAGTTCTTTCAGAAGATGAATTTCTGGAAAAATTTGATCTTTTAGAAATTCAGCGTTCATAAAAATAAAAAAAACGCCGC
>CAZWOV010000141.1:0-7173 GCA_964635645.1 uncultured Planctomycetaceae bacterium
AAACTGAAAGAGATTTTCAGAAAATTAACGCTTTTCCAGACGGCCGACTCGTCGATGTTCACGTCGTTCTTCGAGATGACGAACATCAATTTCAACCCTTGAAAAAGAGCGTTCCACCGACGAATCCTATGCTCCTGAAAAATCTTTTTCAGAAAATCTCCCTTGCCGGACGGAGCGTTCGCGTCTTGGGTTGCGTCCGGGTTCAAGTCCGGGGTTACGTTCGCGTTTACGTTCATGCTTGCGTCTGCGTCCTCGCCGTCAAGCGTAAGGAATTCGTTCCTTTCAAAAATCGGCTGGGACTGTGGAATCGACCAGTTTCGGTCCGCCGCGCTCTGCAATTCAGGAAATACCAAACCGTTGACCGTCTCGGCTAAAGCCTGTTCTCCTCTTTGGTTTTCAACAACCATCTTCTTCTTTAAAACACCGGTCGCCGCCAGCCTCTTCAATTCCTCAACGCTGAACGGCCCATGTTTTCCATTTGGCGAATAATAAAACCACAGCATAAGAGCCTCCTCAAACGCAGCAAAATGACGTCAAGAACAAAGTTAAAAGCCAAAAAGACAATCTGAAAACACGTTCCGGAACCGTCTTTCTTAAAAAAATCCCGAGACCGGAAAACCATGAAAGATCGTCCGGTCTCTGAAAATGTCCGCAAGCTACTGTCGGAAATTCATATCGCAGGTCACTCCTCCAGCCGCCGGCAGATAAGAGTGAAGCACATAATCCGCGACCATGCGCTGGGCGCTGAAACGCCATGCCATCGTACTGAGCGAATTCATCATGCGCTGAATCCAGAGATGAGGAAGTTCGTCCGCGTCCCGATGATAGTAGAGCGGAATGACTTCATTTTCCAAAACGCTCATAAGCGATCGGGCGTCGCGGTCGTCGCCAATTTCATCGTTGACGTGCGACGTTCCCGTTCCAATGGCGAAACCGTTCGTACCGTCGTACGCTTCCGCCCACCAACCGTCAAGGACCGAGCAGTTCAATACGCCGTTCAAAAGAGCTTTCTGCCCGGAAGTTCCGGACGCCTCCAACGGGCGCCGCGGATTATTAAGCCAGACGTCGACGCCCTGAACCAGATGACGCGCGACGTTGATATCGTAATCCTCGACAAACACAAATTTATTTGCGAAATGCGGGTCCTTGCGGAGATTGGCAATACGCTGAATAAACTCCTTGCCGGGTTTGTCCGCCGGATGAGCTTTTCCGGCAAAAATGAACTGAACCGGCCGGTCGGCAGAATCCATAATTTTCAGAAGGCGCTCCCAGTCGCGCATGAGAAGCGTCGCCCGTTTGTACGTCGCAAAACGACGGGCAAAACCAATCGTCAACGCATTCGGATCCAAAACGACCGTCTCGCTTTCACCGCGCCGTTTCGCCTGCCGCTCAACGCGACGCTGAACAAATTCCATCATCAGAGATTTAAGCGAAACATGCGTTTCCCAGAGTTCCGCGGGATCTATCTTCTGAATATCTTTCCAAGGCTCCGCAGTCCAATGCGAATCCATCCAGTTCGGATCGAAGTAGCGATCAAACAGGGTCTGCATCTGCCAGGCCATCCAGCTCTGAACATGAACGCCGTTCGTAATGTGTCCAATCGGGACCTCGTTTTCCGGACGGCTTGGCCAGAGACTGGACCACATTCGACGAGAAACGATTCCATGAAGACAACTCACGGCGTTGGCGTGACGGGACAATTTTAAACCAAGAACCGTCATACAGAACGATTCGTTCTGATCATGAACGTTCACCCGTCCCATGGCCATCAACTGATGAAAGTCGATCCCAAGCTGACGCTGAAGCGGAGAAAGATGTTCGCTGACAAGTTCCGGAGAAAACCGGTCGTGCCCGGCGGGGACCGGCGTGTGCGTAGTAAAACAGGTAGCCTGGGCGACCTGACGCACGGCTTCGTCAAAGCTGATTCCATCCTCTTCCATACGGGAACGCACCACTTCCAATGTGGCGAAAGCGCAGTGCCCCTCGTTCAGATGAAAAACTCCCGGATGAATCCCAAGCGCATGAAGAGCGCGGACGCCTCCAATGCCAACGACCATTTCCTGCCGAATACGCATCCGATTGTCGCCGCCGTAAAGACGCGAAGTCAAACAACGATCCGATTCGTTGTTTTCCGGTAAATCGCAGTCCATCAGATAAAGCGTCACTCGCCCAACCTCTACCTGCCAGACGCGCGCGTAAATCGCCTCATGCTCCGTCTCAATCTTAACAATAAGACGCTCTCCGTCTTTCATCACCGGCTTCATCGGAAGATTTTCGATATTGGTACGGAGATATTCTTCTTCCTGCCAGCCTTCGACGTTAAGGTGTTGCTTAAAATATCCCTGATCATAAAAAAGACCAATCGCAACCAACGGAACGCCAAGACCGCTTGCGCTTTTAACGTGATCGCCGGCAAGAATACCTAATCCTCCAGAATAAATCGGAACCGATTCATGAATACCAAATTCCAGGGAAAAATAAGCGACCGGCTTCGAACCGAGAACTCCAACATTCTGCGCCGCCCACTGCGGACGAGTCGTCAGGTACTGATTCAAACGGCGGTATGCGTAATTAATACGGCTCTCAAGAACCATCTCGTTTGCCCTTACCTCAAGCGTCTCCGGCGTAAATTCGCGTAGAAGAGCTATCGGATTGTGGTCAAGCTGACGCCAACGTTCCGGCGACAAATCGCGGAACATTGCGACAACGTCGGGATGCCAGCACCACCATAAATTATGGGCAAGCTCCCAGCATTTTTCATAAAGAGTTTTGCTTAATACAGCTCCATTGCTTTGGGGCGTCGCGCTCATTTTTATTTCTCCCTGAAAAAAAGAAAAGCTAAACAACTAATTATACCAAATAAAACATTTCTTGCATTTTACACGATTTTTTGGAAAAAGCAAGAGATTTCGTCCGTTTTTTGAAAAAAAGAATATGTCAAGGTAAAAATTTTTTGATTTCTGCATTAGAAACGCTCTTAAAAAATTTCAAAAGACAGCCAACTAAATCGTTTTCTCTCCTTTCTAAAATTTAAACGCTTCACAAAACAAAATTCCCAAAATCTCCTTAATTCAAAACGGGGAGCCGAAACTCCCCGTAAAGTTATTCTTTGACGTTTCAAACCGTTCGTCAGTTGAAATACTCGACCGCGTTGCGGAACATCTGAAGTCCTTCCCCTTCCGACGGCTGAACTTCGCGTCGCGTCCAACGCGGATGCTGCGTGGGATCAATGTGCCGTTCCGGATGCGGCATCAGTCCCAATACGCGCCCCGTCTCGTCTCCAAGCCCCGCGATATTCGCCACGGCGCCGTTTGGATTGTCCGGATATTGAAGAATCCCGTCCGCATCGTACTTCGCGGCTTCGTCAAATCTGGAAAAATCCAGAGGCGCATACTGAAGCGCAATCTGACCGTTTTCTTCAAACTTTTTCAACGTCTCCGCATCCCTGACGACAAAACGCCCCTCCGCATGAGCCGCCGGAATGTAAAGCCGATCAATCCCTTTCAGGAAAACGTTCTGGCATTTCGCGTGCTTCTTCAGTTCAACCCAGCGATCCTGAAAACGTTGGCAATTATTCCACGCAAGCGTCGCAAGCGGCTCGCCGTCCACCGGAATCAGAAGTCCCGTCTTAATCAGAATCTGGAAACCGTTGCAGATCCCCAGAACGAGTTTACCCGCGTCGCGAAACTGCAGGAGCTGGTCCGACAGATGGTGAAGCAACTGACTGGAAAGAATTCTTCCGGAGGAAATGTCGTCGCCGTAACTGAATCCTCCGGGAAAACAGAGGATTTGGAAATTTTCAAACAAGGCGGGATTTTCCAGAAGACGGTTCACGTGAATCCGTTCCGTCGCCGCGCCCGCTTTCTCAAAAGCATAAGCCGTTTCCAAATCGCAGTTTGTGCCCGGCGCACGTAAAATCAAAACATTCGGTTTCATGGTTTATTCCTCAAATCAATTTCGTGTATGCGTTCATCCTGTTTCAACTGTTTTTCAGACGATTATTTCACAAAAAGTTTTCGTCTGAAAAACAGCGGGAATTGAAAATCATTAAAGATCCAGCGGTTTAATCCACGCGGCTTTCAACGCGGCAAGCTCCGCCTCAACGACGTTTCCGCCGACGATACCCTTCGCCGTGAACTTCGTACCGGCGTTGACGGAACCGACCTTCGCAATGCAGACGCCTTCAAGCGCCGCCAGGAAATCGGCTTCCTTTTCAAGAGCGACTTCCACAAGGAACCGTGTGTTCGATTCGCTGAACAGAATCGCGGCGTCGGACTTTTGCCCGTCGAACGGAACGGCAGAGAGATCAAGTTCCACGCCCAACTCGCCGGCAAACGCCATTTCTGCCGCGGCGACGGCCAAACCGCCTTCGGAAAGGTCGTGGCAGGAACGAACCGCTCCAGCCTGAATCGCCTCGTAAACTGCTTTAAACGTTTTCTTCGCAACCTGGAAATCAACCTTCGGACACTCGCCGCCTGAAAGTTTATTCACAAGTCCAAAGTGAGAACCGCCCATTTCCTCGCGAGTTACTCCGACGACATAAAGAGCGGAACCGGCGGATTTCAGGTCCATCGTCACGCATTTACGAGCGTCATTGATCTGCCCCATCGCGCTGATAAGCAAAGACGGCGGAATGCTGATCGGCTCCTGGCCCGCAGGACGAAATTCATTGTTCAGACTGTCTTTACCGCTGACGAACGGTGCGCCGAGAGCAATGGACATGTCGCGGCAGGCGATAGCCGAACGAACGAGAGAACCAAGGGTTTCCGGCCGATCCGTATTTCCCCAGCAGAAATTGTCCAGCACGGCGATTTTTTCCGGGTCGGCGCCGACGGCGACGGCGTTGCGGATAGCTTCGTCAATAGCGCTGGCGGCCATCCAGTACGTATCGCATTCGCCGTAACATGGATTCATACCGTTGGAAATGACGACGCCCTGCATCGAGTGGAGTCGGGGACGGAAAACCGAAGCGTCGCCGGGACCGTCGTTATTGACTCCCACAAGCGGTTTAACCGCCGAACCGCCTTGAACTTCATGATCATACTGGCGGACGACCCAATGTTTCGACGCCACATTATAGGAACCAAGAATCTTCGTCAAATCATCCGAGTAATCGGTACGAATCGGCAGATTCATGGGCGAGACCTTCGGCGGAACATAAACCGCTTCGCGAACGACCGGCGGACGGCCTCCGTGCATGAACTCCATCGTCAGATCCGCAACCTGAACTCCGTCGTATTTCAAAACCAGACGACCGGTTGGAACAAAACGTCCGATAACAGTCGCTTCCACGCCTTCCGACTCGCAAAGAGCCTTCATTTCAGGCCATTTATCATCCGCAACGCTGAAAACCATGCGTTCCTGCGCTTCGGAAATCCACATTTCCCGGTATGAAAGTCCTTCGTACTTGAGCGGAATTTTTTCCATCCAGACTTCCGCTCCAATATCTTCTCCCATTTCGCCGACCGCGCTGGAAAAACCGCCTGCGCCGCAGTCGGTAACCGCAGTATATAAACCGCGGTCTCGGGCTTCAAGAAGGACGTCGAGCACCATTTTTTCCGTGATGGCGTTTCCGATCTGGACGGCTCCTCCGGAAAGCGATTCGCTTTCATGCGTCAATTCCGCGGAACTGAACGTCGCGCCGTGAATACCGTCGCGTCCCGTCCGTCCGCCGACGGCGACGATCAAATCGTTCGGATTCGTCTTTTTAAAAGATTTATCGACGGGAATAAGTCCGACGTTTCCGCAGTAAACAAGCGGATTACCGAGGTAACGTTCGTCGAAGAAAACGGCGCCGTTAATGGTTGGGATTCCCATACGGTTGCCGTAGTCGCGCACGCCGGAGACAACGCCGCGCATGACGCGCTTGGGATGAAGAACGCCCTGCGGGAGGTCTTCGAGCGGAATTTCCGGCGGAGCGAAACAGAAAACGTCCGTGTTCGCAACCGGCTTGGCGCCCATTCCAGTTCCCATCGGGTCGCGGATAACGCCGCCGATACCCGTATTCGCGCCGCCGTAAGGTTCCAGCGCGGAGGGGTGATTGTGCGTTTCGACCTTGAAACAGATATTGTATTCGTCGTCAAACGTCACGACGCCCGCATTGTCTTTGAAAACGCTGACGCACCAGTCTTTTTCTCCCAGATTCTTACGAATTTCCTGCGTCGCGGCAAAAATCGTTTCCTTCAGCATGTTCTGGAAAACGATTTCTCTTTCGTCGTCACGGTAGGAAATACGCCCGGCCAGAGTTTTGTGCGAACAATGCTCGCTCCATGTCTGAGCAATAGTCTCCAATTCGACGTCGGTCGGATCCCGGTCCAGATCCTGAAAATGTTTTTGAATCGTCTGCATTTCAACCAGCGACAGGTAAAGCTGCCCTTTAATCGCCAACGTCTTGAGTTCATCGTCGTTCATAGAGCGGATTGGAACGGTCGTCAGCTCAAAACGGTACGGATTTCCAACTTCCAGACGCTCAAAAACAAAAGGCCCTTTAACGACCTGCTCAATCGCGTCGTTTGCGAGGATTTTCCAGCAGAGCTTATCAATATTTTCCGCGTCGAAACCCGAAATGAAAAATTTTCGGAAGGTACGAACCGCGTCAATCGGCAAATCCATATCTCGAACGGCTTTCAGAGCGCTGTTTGCCACCGGGTCCATGACGCCGGGTTTTGGGAGAACATGAATCAGCGTTTCGCCGTTTTCGGCGTCCTTCGCTTCCGAAACGGGAAAAACGGACGGTTCTTCCACAACACAGTCGGCCAGCAACTCGCGCGCAATCTTTTCCGCCTGTTCACGGTCCAGGGTTCCCTGAAGCAGGTATCCGCGACAGGAACGAACTTTCATGGAATCGGCGCCCAGTCCAAGGGCCTGAGATTCGGTTACGATTTCATTTGCCAGTGCATCGACCTGACTGGCTTTTGGATAAATATCAATTTCCCAAAGCATCTGGTTTCTCGAAATAAAAAAAGTTACATTTTGCCCGGTACGCGCCGGAAACGTCCTCAAGGAACTTTTCACATTTTCGCGCCCCTCTGAATCAAATCCGCCCAACTCTACATACGGGACAGTCACCACATTATACACAAAATTACGCTTAATGCAAGGCACACGGACAAAAAAATCAGAACTTTTCAATATTTCCCGCTCTCTTGTCCAAATTATCTGAATTAAAAAACA
>CAZWOV010000142.1:0-7159 GCA_964635645.1 uncultured Planctomycetaceae bacterium
CAGGAATGCCCCTACTGCCATGGAACGGGAGTCCTTAAATCGATCGAAAGTATGGTGCTGGACGTCATTCGTTATCTTCAGGTTGCCGGTCAGCATTCGGAAATCTGTTTTGCGGAAGTCTACGTCCATCAGGAAGTCGCGGAAGTTCTCAGCCGTGAAAAACAGGAAAAACTGTTTGAGCTGGAACAGGTCGGCAACATGCGTATCAAAATCTTCGCCCGCAAGGGCGCGACGCCGGACTTTATGGAGATTATCTGCAAAAATCGAAAGGGAGAAGCGATTCCTTTTAACGAAAAGGTTGCGTGATCGTTTTCCGGTTAAAATCCAGATCTTGAACGTTCGATACAGAAATTCTATCGAACGTTTTTTTAAATTAGAAACAGGGAATCTGCAAAAACAAATTCCCTGTTTTTTAGAAAATCTAACGTTAATTATTTAGCAATACGATTCACAGCGTCAAGGAACGCAAGAATACTTGCCTCAATACAATCCGTCGACGTTCCCTGCCCGCGGTATTCCTGTCCATTAAACCAAATGGCAACGTCCACTTTTCCCTGCGCGTCATGCCCGACGGAGATACTGTGAACCCGATACTCTTTGCATTTCATTTCCAAACCCGTCAATTGGCAAATCGCAAGAAAAATACCGTCGACCGGTCCGTCTCCCGTCGTGGTTTCACTCTGCGTTTCTACGATAAAATCGCCTCTGCGAAGTTTAATACTCGTGACGGGTTTCTTCCCCGTTCCGGAAGCGCTTGAGTAAGACTCCAGAGTCCAACTCACATTCGTGACTTCCTTGAGGAGCGCCTGCTGAACCAGCGAGCGAATATCCGCATCGTAGACTTCTTTCTTTCGATCGGCAAGAACCTTGAACTCTTCGAACAATTTATTCAACTGCTCCGGATTCAAAGAAAATCCAAGCTGAGTCGCCTTATCGTTCAACGCGGCGCGTCCGCTGTGCTTTCCCAAAACCAAATCGGTTTTCTGGAAACCGACGTCTTCCGGACGCATAATTTCATAAGTCATGGCATTTTTCAACATTCCATCCTGATGAATCCCCGACTCATGCGCAAACGCGTTGCGTCCAACAATCGCCTTGTTTCTCGGAACGTCCAGTCCGGTAATCCCGGAAACAAGCTGACTCGCGGGAACAAGGCGACGGGTTACGACGTCCGTCGTCGCTTTGAAAAAGTCGCGGCGCGTATTCAGAGCCATCACGATCTCTTCCAATGCGCTGTTCCCCGCACGTTCTCCCAAACCATTAATCGTACATTCCACTTGCCCGGCGCCCGCCTCCACTGCGGCCAGCGCGTTCGCAGTCGCCAATCCCAGGTCGTTATGACAGTGAACGGAAATAATCGCGTCGTCAATATTGGGAACGCTCGTTTTGAGAGTCCGAATATAGTGCGCAAACTGCGACGGAAGCGCATATCCAACGGTATCTGGAATATTCACCGTCTTCGCGCCGGCACGAATCGCAACTTCCACCACTTCGCAAAGGAAATCCAGCTCCGTTCGGCTTGCATCTTCTGCCGAGAATTCAATATCCGGACAAAGAGCCGCCGCTTTACGAACAAAATGATCGGTATTTTCCAATACCTGCTCTTTCGTCATGTGCAGTTTGTACTCGCGATGAATAGGACTGGTCGCAATAAAGACGTGAATCCTCGGATGTTCCGCGCATTTAACGGCGTCCCATGCCGTGTCGATATCAATATCTTTACATCGAGCCAAACCGCAGACGCTGCTTCCTCTCACAACCTGAGCTATTTTCTGGACAGATTCAAAATCGCCGGGAGACGCTACCGGAAAACCGGCCTCAATCACGTCCACTCCAAGCGCGGTGAGCATCTGCGCCACTTCTAATTTTTCCTGCATATTCATGCTGGCTCCGGGCGATTGCTCTCCATCACGCAAAGTCGTGTCAAAAATGACGATCTTTCTATTGGACATGGTTTTCTCCTTAGTAAACTTAATGCAGAATTCTCTACAAACAAAAAACCGTGAAACCACTCGCAGCGATTTCACGGTCTGGTATTTTTCATTTTCAGCAGAAACTTTTATCTGCCTTCTGAAGCCACGCAAAGAACCGTCCAATCGCCGCCAAGCGGCGTGGTAAGGAGGAGGACTTCAAATTTGACAAACAATTTATTTCCCATCATGCTCGATATTTTATCACATTCAATAATTTCGTCAAGGGGGGAGCGTTTCTTTTTCTGAATATTCAGAAATTTTCTTCCACACTTTTTTCTTGTCAAAAAATTTAACGTTTCAGACCCGTCGGCATTTCGCGTTGCATAAAATCAAAACAAATTGTCTCAATCTTAATGTTTCATTTTGACACAGTGTCTAATTTTAATACACAGAATTAAACAGTTCTTTCTTTTTTATCACGTTTAATATTTTTCCCTACGAATCCATTAGAAACTGAAAACAGAGTTAGATAAAAAAATGAACAGACAGTTGGGGGCCTGTCTGTTCATTAAAATAAGGCGGTCATAAAAAGAGAAAAGGCCGATAAAATAAGAAAAAGCCAACCGAATCTCTCAAAAAAAACTGGCATCTCTTGGGGGAAAGCCGCCAAACCACCTAATGAGGAATAAAAAACACATGCGTTTGGGGAAACGAGCATTTTTTATTTGAATCAAAGCGGGGAAAACTCTGACTCGTAAAAATCCTTTTCATTTTGGGGAAAAACAAAAAGAATTAAACGCGATGTATTTCTCGTGTTACGCTTAATTAAAGTGCACACAGCGTGTCATTCGGAAAAATTTTTTATTTTTATTCCAATATTAAGAAATCAAAGCGCACAGCAAACGCCCATTGTCCCGCGAAACCGGCAAAAAACCGGCAAAAAATTTCGAAAATTTCGCAAAAATCAGTTATGGGTCTATTCTCTTTCTTTTTTTTTCTGCTATAATCGAGTAAGTTTTAAAAGGAGGAAAATTATGAAAGCGCTTGTCGTTTTGGCTCATCAAAAGTCTGAAGGAAGTTTCTGCCGCGCGTTGGCGGATCTTTCAGTAAAAACATTGAAAGCTTCCGGCTACGAAGTAACGCTAAAGGATCTTTATGCAGAAAAATTCGATCCAATTTTAACGCAGGAGGAATTGGAAACGCCTCCGGAGCAGGTTTCAGGTCCAATCCGCGCGGATATTGAACAGGTTCTGTCCTCTGATTTTTACGTGATAATTCATCCGAACTGGTGGGGAATGCCGCCTGCGATTCTCAAAGGCTGGATTGACCGCGTCGTTCGTCAGGGATTTTGCTACGCATTCACCGCGGAAGGACCGGTTCGTAAACTGGAGGGGAGAAAAGGAGTCGTTTTCACAACGGGAAACACCCCCCAGGATATTGAGGTAAACGTAAACGGCGACCCTCTGGAGAATCTCTGGAAAAATATCGTTTTTAAAACCGTAGGCGTTGATAATTTTAAGCGAATCAACTTCGCATCCGTTATCATGAGTAATTCTCAACAACGGGCCGAATGGTTGGAACAGGCCGAAAAATTACTTGAAGAAATGGCCTGACGCCGTTTTTACTGCAAAGCGGAGCTTTTCTTCTTCTCCGCTTCACAGTTTATTATGATGGTTCTGAAAATAAAATCTGAGAAATTTCCAGACGTTTCAGAATACTTTAAATCTTTGACATTTAAATTTTTATACTCTAAAAAACCAGGTAAAGGATCATTTGCCGTGGCAGAAATGAATTCCGATATTTTCAACGCGATTTTGACGGGTAAAAATACAGACGCTAAAAAATTTGTTCAGGAAGCGATTGATTCAGGCGTTTCTCCTCACGACGTTATTATTGATTCCATGATCCCGGCCATGGATGAAGCCGGGCGCCGATTTGAAGAACACAAATTTTTTGTCCCGCAACTGATGATTGCGGCGCGCGCGATGAAAGAATCGCTCGCCATCCTCTCGCCGCTTCTTGCCGCAAGCGGAACGGAGCCAATAGGAAAAGTCGTCATCGGGACCGTCATGGGCGACATGCACGATATCGGAAAAAACTTGGTCGCATCCATGCTGGAAGGCGCGGGGTTCAAGGTTTTCGACCTGGGCGTAAACGTCGCTCCGGACAAATTCCTTCATGCGATTCAGGAAAATCAGGCGGATATTCTTTGCATGTCGGCGCTTTTAACCACAACGATGCCCGCCATGCGCAAAACAATCGAAACGCTTATCGCGGCGGGGATCCGCGATTCCATTCTGGTCATGATCGGCGGCGCTCCGGTAACGCAGGCTTACGCGGACGAAATCGGAGCTGACGGATACAGTTCGAATGCCAACGCGGCGGTTACTCTGGCTCGCCAACTTATTGCCAGAAAGCAATCATGAGGAGATCCTTTTTAATGTCCCAGTTCGTTCCTGAACCTAAAATTCGCAAGATCGACTCCCTGCTCAGAGCCGCCGGAGCAAAAGATGTTCTCTTTGTCGGCGGTTTTGTGCGCGACCTGGTTCTTGGTATCCCTTCCAAGGACGTCGATCTGGAAATTTACGGACTGACGTACCCCCAAATTGCCAGGGCTCTGCACGGTTCCTTCCGAATCGGCCAGGTCGGTCAAAGTTTCAGCGTCGTCAAGGTCGATAATGAAATTGATTTGGCGATTCCCCGCAGAGAACGAAAAATCGGCGTGGGACACAAGGCCTTTGAGGTCGTTCCCGACTCTTCAATGACATTTCGCGAAGCGGCCGCCCGCCGCGATTTCACCGTCAACGCGATTGGAATGCGTCTTGACGGTACGTTCTGCGATCCTTTCGACGGGCTGGGAGACTTGAAACGCGGAATACTGCGCGCGCCGACGGAAGCCTTTTGCGAAGATCCGCTGCGCGTATTGCGCGGAATGCAGTTTGCCGCTCGATTTGGTTTTTCGATGGAGCGGCGAACCGTTGAATTTTGCCGACGCGTACGAAACGAATTCAGCTCGCTGTCTGCCGAAAGACTTTACACAGAGTGGGAAAAATGGGCTCTGAAAGGAAACTGGCCTGAAAAGGGACTGGATATTCTGCTTGAAACCGGTTGGCTCGAATGTTTTCCGGAACTTTTTGCCATGACGCAAACGCGGCAGGACCCCAAAATTCATCCCGAAGGGAACGTCTGGGAACATACTCGGCGAGTCTGCATTTCCGCCGCTAAAATCGCCAAAAGTCAAATGCTTTCTCATGAAGACCGTCTTTCCCTGCTGTTCTCCGCACTGTTCCACGACGTCGGCAAGCCGGAAACCTTCATAAAAAAAGACGACGGTTCAATTTCCATGCCGCAACATGCCCAAAGGGGAGCGATTATTGCGGAATCAGTTCTTCAACGGCTGCGCGCGCCGACGCGCGTCTCGAAAACGGTCGCCGCTCTGGTAAGAAATCATGATTTTCACGCGCATCGCGAGCTTTCTCATTCGACCGTTCGGCGTCTTTCAGCTGAACTCATGCCGTCAAACATTCGTCTCTGGCGTCTGCTCGCCTCTGCCGATCGCGAAGGAGCCGGTCTG
Organism: uncultured Planctomycetaceae bacterium; assembly: GCA_964635645.1. Taxonomy (GTDB): domain Bacteria; phylum Planctomycetota; class Planctomycetia; order Pirellulales; family Thermoguttaceae; genus RGIG3701. The sequence continues at coordinate 5,488 of CAZWOV010000142.1, forward strand.
GAAGTCCCTGAAGATAAACTCTATTTCGCCGACTGGTTTCGGCTCGCAGAAGAATTGGGAGTGAGCGAAAATCAACCTTCCCGGCTTCTTCAGGGACGCGATCTGGAAGTACTGGGAATACGTCCCGGTAAAGAGATGGGGGTCCTTTTGCACAACGCCTGGCAGGCGCAGCTTGACGGCAAGTTCACGGACCGCGACGGCGGAATCAAGTGGCTGAAACGGCAATTGAATATTAATTACTAGAGATCCTCAAAAAAGAGCGCGGAAACCGCGGGAAAATCCGGTCAAAAAATAAATTCTTCCTAAAATTTCAAACTTTTTTGCGCGGATCTTCTTTCGCCCCTTTTTTCCTGACGGAAATATGGTATAATATGGAAATAATTTCATGAAAAACATTTCCCCGGAGAAAAAACATGAAAATAACGCGACGTTCTTCCTGCCTCTTTCTGACGCTGTTTCTATGTTGCCTCTGTTCGCTGGGAGCAAAGCGTCCAAATGTCGTCCTGATTTCAGCCTCCAATCTCGGTTTTTCCGATTTGAGTTGCTACGGAAGCGAGATTCGGACTCCAGCCATTGACAAACTGGCGGAAGAGGGAATGCTGTTTACACAATTCTACTCCTGCGGGAACAATTCCATGACGCAAACGGCATTAATGACCGGTCAATATCCGCATAAAGCCGGCATGGGGATTCCCATGGCCGATCTTGGGTGGAGTTCGTATCAGGGAAGTCTGCGTAAAAAGGTTCTGACGCTCCCGGAATTTCTCAAATCTTCCGGATACACGACGTTAATGGCTGGAAAATGGGGATTAACTCGTCATTACCAAATCGACGCTCCGAATTTTGCGTGGCCTCTGAAACGCGGATTTGAGCGCTATTTTGGAACGATACTTACCCAGCCGTCCTATTTTGAACCGCAACATCTTCAGCTGAACAATCAACCCTTTGAACCAGGCGAAAATTACTATCACACATACGCGGTAGCAAAGGAAGCGGTAGAATTTCTTGACCAGACAAAAGGCCGACGCAACCCGTTTTTTCTTTACGTCGCGTTCAACGCTCCAAGCTGGCCGCTTCAAGCTCCGGAGGAAGAAATCAAACGTTACGCCCGGCAATACCTTCACGGTTGGGATCTCACCCGGTCGCAGCGTTTTGAGAAAATGCAGAAAAAAGGTCTTTTGCCTTACGGAACCAAACTTCCCAAACGAGACGACCGCGTCTCCGACTGGGGGCGCGTTGGAGCGTTTGCGCAATGGCATTCACGCAGAATGGAAGTTTACGCGGCTCAGGTTTCGGCTATGGATCGCGGCGTAAGCATGATTATGGATAAACTGAAGCAGCTCGGAGTCGACGACGACACGCTCGTTATCTTCCTTTCGGATTCCGGAGCCTGCGCGGACGAACTTTCGCCAAAAACGAAATCGCGTTTTATTCCGGAAAAAACCAGAAAAGGCGCTCCCGTCCAGGCCGGAAACACGCCGTCTTCCATGCCCGGTTCGTTTGTTTCTTTCCAAAGTTACGGCGTTCCATGGGCAAACGTAAGCAACACGCCCTTCCGCGGTTACGCGGATTCCGTCTATGAAGGAGGTATCGCCGTTCCGTGCATTATCCGCTGGCACAACCGCGCGGAACCGGGAAAAGTCGTTGAACCCGCTCACGTCATCGACATTCT
>CAZWOV010000143.1:0-7137 GCA_964635645.1 uncultured Planctomycetaceae bacterium
GGTCCTCTCGTTACGATGACGATTCAATCGTCCGGTATTACGACGTCGTTGCTCGTTCCGCTGGTCGCTTCCGGAGTTCTTCGTCTGGACGTCGTTTACCCGATTCTTATCGGCGCCAATATTGGAACGACCGTTACGGCAATTCTCGCCGCCATGGCCTATCCCGGATCGGCCGGTTTGACGCTGGCTCTGGTTCACCTGCTTTTCAATGTCGGCGGTCTTCTGCTTTTCTATCCGTTCCCGTTTATGCGTTTTCCTCTGGTCGGCGCGAAAGTCCTGTCTCAAACAGCCGAACACAGTCGAAAATATATTTTCGCCTGGTTGCTCATGGTTTACATTGTCATACCAATTGCCGGAATGTGGTTTTTCTCATAAAATAAATTTCAGGAGGGCCAAAATTTAACCGCCTTCCTGATTTAAAAAATTTTTTCCAAAAATCGAATCAACCCTTTTCCATTTTGGAACTTTTTCAAATAATACAGAGGTTCGAAGATGTTTCTGTGGCCTTTTTTTCAAAAAAATATTTTAGTTCACACGGAATCCATGCGGCAGGAATTTGCTCAAATGCTGGAAAACGCTCACCGAGTCATGTTTTTGAGCTGCGGCGCTTTTCTGCGACTTCAGAATGCGGAAACAGTTAAGGATGAAATTTTTTCTCTCGATAAAAAGATAAACAAGGCGGAACGCGCTATTCGGCAGGAACTTTTTCTTAAATCAGTCGTCAACCGTAATTTTCTCCCCTTTACTTTTATGCTCATGAGCGTCGTAAAAGACGCGGAACGTCTCGGCGACGTCGCCAAAAATTTTTACGATCTGGCAATTGAAGGCGAAGCCCCTTCGGACGGAATGAAAGACCAGATGAACTCGCTGTACGAAGTACTCCTCGCCGACACCAATCTCTGCCGTACGATTTTTGTCACGGACGATAAAGAGGGGGCCAAAGAGCTGATTTACCGAGCGTCGGAACTGGAAGACGCCTGCGACGAACAAATTCGTTGGTACCTGCGCAAGCAGAAAGCGGAAACGGCCGACGTCGTTTACGTTTTAGCTCTTCGTTACTTCAAACGTTACGCCGCTCATCTGCGAAACATAACCAGCGCCGTCGTTCAGCCGCTTCATAAAATTGACTTCACGGGTAAAATCGTCAGGAAATACCGCGAAGAAAACTGTTGACGCCAAAAAGGGCGGGAGAATCGGTATGCGGGCCTTTTCAAAAAAATTAAATCTGGTATAATTTTAATAGAATAATTGGAGAGACCTCCTGTTTCATACTTTACTTCCTCAAAATTGAGCAGAACCATGCCGCGTCAAACGCTCCTTACTTCAACTCCCGACGATGATTTTGAATCTCAGTCTTCATTCCAAACCGAACGGTCTAACGTTTCCGGCGTAAATTTTACCGACGACGCGTATCGAATGAATATTCCGGCAGACGGAATTCCAGACGACGACGGAGCGTTACGTCCGACCCGTATCAATGAAATGATTGGGCAACGCGACGTTTACGAACGTATTCTCATTGCGATCGACGCAACGAAAAAACGCCGCGAACCTCTGGGGCATATTCTGTTTGACGGACCGCCCGGACTTGGAAAAACGACTTTTTCAACCTGTATCCCGCATGAGCTGGGAGTTTCCTGCCAAATCGCCAGCGGCGCCACGCTCAAGGCTCCAAAGGATTTAATTCCATATTTGACGAACGCCGAGGAACGTTCCGTTCTTTTTATCGACGAAATTCACCGTATGCAGAAAGCGGTCGAAGAATTTCTCTACCCCGCAATGGAAGATTTCCGAATCGATCTGGTTATTGGCGAGGGCAGCGGCGCCCGCACTATCAATATGCAGTTAAGACCTTTCACCGTCATTGGAGCAACCACCAGAGCGGGTTTGCTTTCCGCGCCGCTTCGGGATCGATTCCAAATGCGCGAACACCTTGATTTTTATCCGGAATCGGACCTTGCTCTAATTATTGAACGCAACGCGGCCAAACTAAAAGTCGAAATCAGTTCAAAAGCCGCGTCTGAAATTGCTCGACGAAGTCGGGGAACCCCGCGAATTGCCAATAACCGATTGCGTTGGGTTCGCGACTATGCGGTAAGCCGGGCAAACGGTCGGGTCTCGCTTGACGTTGCCTGCCGCGCAATGGAAATGCAGGAGATCGACGTTCTGGGCCTCGACCGTCAGGATAGAAAATATCTCGACGTGATCCTCCGGGTTTTCGACGGAGGCCCCGTCGGCGTGGAAGCGGTCGCGCATACGATGAACGTAGCTCCGGACACGCTCGTAGACGAAGTTGAACCGTTTCTACTGCGCAGCGAATTGATCGTCCGTTCTCCACGCGGCAGAATATTGACGGAAAAAGCCGTTCGACATTTAAAAACATTCATTCGTTGATTCGGATTTCAGGAAAGATAAAATGCCCGTCAACATCCAGCGTTCAAATTCGAATTACTTTTATCCGGAAGCGGTAAAGCGAATCCGAAAGTTGGAACTTCGCGCCCGATACCTGATGGAAGGCATGCTTTCTGGTCGGCATAAGAGTCCGTTTTTTGGTCAATCTCTGGAATTTGCGCAACATCGGCAGTATGTTCCCGGAGACGACCTTCGCCGCATAGACTGGAAAGTATGGGGAAAACAGGACCGTTTTTTCGTCAAGCAGTATGAAGCCGAAACAAATCTACGCGCCGTTTTGCTGATTGACGCCTCGCGCAGTATGCGGTATTCCGGCAGTCCCGAAAAAATGAATAAATTCGACTATGCCGCGACGCTGGCGGTTTCGATTGCGTGGCAGCTGCTTCGCCAGCAGGACGCCGTCGGAGGAATCTGTTTCGATTCAGAAATTCGTCAAATCATTCCGCAGCGAACAAGCCGCAGTCATCTGAATTCGTTAATTCAGGCTCTGGAATCAACGGAACCGCAGGAAAAAACGTCTCTGGAACCTGTTTTAACCCGGACGGCCAATCTGTTCCCCAAACGCGGAATGGTCTGCCTGTTCAGCGATTTATTTATCCCGCGTCCCGAACTGTGGAAAGGGCTGAAACTGCTTCGTTCACGCGGTCACGATATTCTTGTTTTTCATATTTTGGACGACGACGAACTGGAATTCACGTTTCAGGGACCAACCCGCTTTCAGGGACTGGAATTTTCAGAAATCTTACGCTGTAATCCGCGAGTGTTGCGCGACGGGTACCTCGAAGCAATGAATGAATTTTTATCTGAAATCCGGCGCGGTTGCGCGGCGAATCAAATCGACTACGCGCTGGTTCGAACGGGCGACGCATTTGACAAAACGCTGGCTCGCGTCCTTTTAAAACGGTCGCGATAGGCGCTTCAATCATTTCAAATTTCATTTACCTCCTTTAAAAACATCCCCGGGCGATACCTCATGTTTACGAATCCGCTTCTCCTTTGGGGGCTATTTTTCGTCTTGGTCCCGCTGGCGATTCACCTCGTCAATCTCCTGCGTTATCGTCAGGTTGACTGGGGGGCGATGGAATTTCTTCTTGCGTCCTTCCGAAAACATCGAACCCGAATACGCATGAAGGAGTTCATTCTCCTTTTAATGCGAATGTTTTTAATTGTCCTCACGGTTTTGCTTCTTGCGGGTCCCGTCGTACGTAATTTCCTGCCGGGCGGAACCGGAACTCATCACGTAATCATACTCGACGACAGTTTTTCCATGACGGACCGCATGGGTGAAAATTCCGTTTTTGAAAATGCGAAAATCTCCATTCAAAAACTTTTAGACGAACTATCCCGTCGGGGAGGGGCGCACAATTTCACACTCCTGCGAACCTCTCAGGCGCGCGGCGACGTTCGCAAATCCGACGTTCACGACCAGAGAATTAGTCGAAATTTCCAGGAAATTTTTTCACCGGAATCCCTGAAACCATCTCATCTTTCCGGCGGACTCCCCGACGCGCTGTCCTACGCAATGGAACTGGTTCCCAACGCCGTAGAAGGAAAACGGATTTTTTACGTCGTCTCCGATTTTCGTTCTCGCGACTGGCAGGAAGATCCGGCGATTGCTTCTCAACTTAAAAAACTGACCGGTAAAAATATTCGGCTTCATCTGATTGACTGCGCCCCCGCGGAACATTCGAATATTGGTCTCAGCGTATTGAAACCCCAGGACGGTATCCGCGCGGCCGGAGTTCCGCTTCCAACGTCTGTCCAAGTCACTAATTTTGGAAATTCCACGGCGCAAAATATTACGCTTCACCCGGAAATATTTACCGTTGGCGACATAGAAAAAAACGCGCTCAGCAGGTCGGAAACAGACGCGGCGGATTCCGTATCTTCCACAGAAACCAGACTTTCCGTCGCACAGACGCTTCCTACCGTCACGATCGCCGAAATTCCCGCAGGCGAAACCATAACGGCCGTATTCCCGATTACGTTTCCCGTTGAAGGCAATTACGGAATCCGAGTCTCTTTATCTCCAGACGCCCTGGCCGAGGACAATCAGGCGTTTGCTTCGCTATTTATCCCTTCTTTTGAATCGGTCTTAATTATCGACGATTCTCTGGACGCGTCGACTTCACGTTTTCTTCGAACCGCGCTTTCACCAGGCGACCGGGTCCGGACAGGTTTAACTCCGCGAGTGGAAAAAGCCCGTTTTCTAAGCGCCAACGACCTGAGCGCTTTTCGGAGTATTTACCTTCTGGATACGGCCCGACTTGAACCGCAGGCAATCTCCGCCCTTGAACAATTCGTAAAAAATGGCGGCGGTCTCTGCATCTTCACCGGCCCCAACACGGATCCAATTAATGCTCAAAAATGGTTTCGCGGCGGAAAAGGGTTTTTTCCGGTATTATTGGACCAGACGGAGGAACTTCCGAGATATTACGCCTCGCCGGACATTCGAACTGCGCCGCACCCTATTTTTCGACTCTTTTCCGGAGAAAATACGTCGCTGTTTAATTCCATTCAGATTAAACGCTACTTTACGCTGGACGACGCTGCTCTCGAACAAATTATTCCTCTTCAGGACGAAACCGCTTTAGCGCAGAAATCCCAGAAAATTGCGCGCGAAAAGCAGTCGGAAAACGTATTGAATCAATCGAACGCGGAACCTTCAACCGCACCCGATACGGAAACGCTCGGCGACGTCCGCGTCATTGCCGCGCTGAGAAATAACGCGCCGCTCGTTCTGGAAAGAGAATACGGCAAGGGGAAGATCGTTCTCTTTCTGACGACGGCGGATCGAACCTGGACAAACTGGCCGGTAGGAGACCCTTCCCGTCCGAACCCGTATACTCAGGGCTCTTTCGTGGTCATGCTGCTTCAACTTCAGGCGTTTCTGACTCAGGAACCGTTTTTGTTTCGGCAAACGGGCGATCCATTAACGACCGCCTTTGAAAGCGACAAATTCGAGGGAACCGTCGCTTTCTTCAATCCAGACGCTACGCTCTGGGAACGTTTCGCCGCGGTCCATTCTCCCGACGGGCAACGGCAAATTTCAACGCCTCCAACTTCGGAACCCGGTATTTTTCGAGCGGAACTGAAAGGACTGGAACATTCTTCCGAAAATCGCCTCTTTGCAGTTAACGCGGACATTCGCGAAGGCGCCTTAAAAAAAATTTCACATGAAGAGCTGACGGCAATACTTAAAAATATCCCTTTTGATTTCGTTTCCGCAGAAAATTTTCGTTTCCAGGCAGACGACGTTGGGCGTTCTCCGTTTGCGGACTGGATTCTGGCGTTTCTGCTGCTCTGGATAATTATGGAAATGTTGACCGCCGCAAACGCCGGCTGGCGTCTGAGAACTAAAGGCGGAAATCCACACGCAACTCCGTCAAGGGGGCTTTCATCCGTGAAATATCCCAAATCAGGTAAAAAAACCGACCGCGGAGGTAAAAAATGACGCCGCATCTGGAACGAATTCACACAAACAGCGATTGGCTCCTGCCGCTGGCAGTTTTATTTCTCATGAGCTGGTTCGTATGGAAAATCTATCGCCGCGACAGCGTAGAACTGGGCCGTTTCTGGAGATATCTTTTACCGTGTCTGCGACTTGCGGTACTATTGGTCCTTTTCTGGTTCTATCTTCAGCCGCAGTGGATTACGGAAAAAGAACGAAAAGTTAATTCGCGCTTTCTCGTTTTCTGCGACGCGTCGTTAAGCATGACTCTTCCGGAAACGCTCGAAAACGATTCGCCGTCGCGTTCGCAACGCCTAGCGACGTTCTGGGAATCCACGCCTGTTCTCCAGAGGCTTAACCAGAAACACGACCTCGTTTTTTTCGCTCTGGACTCCGAAGCTCGAGTCATCTGGTCAATGGAAAAAGGGGCGTTATCGAATGAATTTTCTGATTCTTCAAAACCGGTATCCAATGAAACTTCGGAAAAACGCCTCAACCATCCAAACGAAACTAACGGCGTTCTCCCCGACTGGACCCGGATTCTGACGCCTCGCGGAAAACAGTCGCGGTTGACCGACGGAATCCGCGAATGGCTTCTCAGTCATTCGGAGCTTCCCATTTCCGGAATTCTTCTCTGTTCCGACGGAGTCCAAAATACCGGCGGCGAAGCCTCTTTACTTGTTGAAACCGCTCGAAAACAGGGTATTCCCATCTTCACGCTGGGGTTTGGCTCGGAAAAAACCGTTAAAAACCTGCGTCTTACCGAAATGGAAGCGCCCGCCCGCGTTCTTCCTCAAGATCCATTCGTCATCCGCGCCTCGGCTGAAGGAACCGGCTTTCACGAAGATGAAAAATCACTGGAAATCACGGTCGATCTTTTTCGTAAACCCGTCTCAACCGTTTCAGAACTCTCTTCTCCCCAACCGGAAGAAAAAGAAAAAGCGGCGGCGCCTCCCGGCGATTCTGAAACATCCGGCGCCGAGACTTTCAACGCCGCGGAAACGCCTCTGGTCCCAACCGGACGGGACGCGGAAACGCTTGTCGCCAGTCGGAACATTCTTCTTCCTGAAGCGGGAAAACAGGTCGCCTTTGAATTCAAAGTCGAGCCTCAGCCCGTTGGAAAATATCTTTATTCGCTCCGTATTCGCCCCGGCGATCAGGAGCGGGACCTGAGAGACAATTCGCGCGAATGCGAAGTCGACGTCATGGACCGCAAAACCCGCGTTTTGATTTTTGCCGGAGGTCCTATGCGCGAGTACCAGTTTCTTACGGCG
>CAZWOV010000144.1:0-7057 GCA_964635645.1 uncultured Planctomycetaceae bacterium
TGGCGTAGGCTTGGCTATCGCGCGAATGCTTGGGCATATTACGTATCTTTCCCGCGAATCAATGATTCGAAAATTTGACGTGGAAACGGGGCGGTGTAACGCGCGAAAGATTGAGACGCAATTTGAAACGGCGTTTGCGGTTGGTTCTTACCTGGCTCATCAGGGGTCAAAGTTTAACGAACGTTTCGATGCGAACAGCTACATTACGCTTACTTATGCGTGCGATTTCATGGATTTTGGCGACAATGTTCCGGAGATTGCGGAAAATCTTGCTTCTGCGAAATGCAAGTGGCTTATTATGAGTTTTTCGTCCGACTGGCTTCTTCCGCCCTATCAATCGGAACAGATTGTGGACGCGCTTATTTCACAGAAGAAAGCCGTCAGTTACGTGAATATTCAGAGCGACGCGGGCCACGACGCTTTTTTACTTCCGCTTCAGCTCAGCACATACGGCGGACTGATTGAGCATTTTATCAACAATCTGCATGATTCGCAGATAACGGAGAAGCTCCGGAAAAAAGATATTCATCTGGTGACGGACGTTCATGAAACGCCTTGCGCTCCAAGTGATTCCGGGACTTTTCAGGATGGATTTGGCCGTTCTCACGACGGGCGTCTTGATTTTGAGTCTATTTTGGAGTTGATTCCGCAGCATGCGAGCGTTTTGGACCTTGGTTGCGGAAACGGAGATCTGCTGAAACGACTTCGGCAACGCAGTATGAAAAGTCGGTTGATGGGCGTGGAATTGAGCGAACGATGTATTCAGAAATGCGTTGCCCGAGGATTGGACGTTGTTCAAAAGGATATTAATGAAGGACTCCGGGCATTCCACGACCGGCAGTATGAATACGTCGTTCTTTCCTGTACGATGCAGACGATTAAGGAAGTGGAGTACGTTTTGGAAGAAATGCTTCGCGTCGGTCGATTTGCTATCGTCAGTTTTCCGAACAGCGCGTACCTTCCATGGAGAACCCGGTTGTTCAAGGACGGCAAAATGCCTAAAATTGGGTGCGATAGTGAAAAATCGTGGTTCAATACGAAGGATTTGCGTTTTCTTACGCTGGCTGATTTTCATCAGTTCTGCGACGAAAAAGGCTATTCGGTCCGTCGCCAGATTGCATTGGACACGATCAGAGGAACGAAAATATTTCAAAATCCGAACGATAATGCGAGTATGGCCATTGTTGAGTTGAGCCGTTAATCGGTTTCGGTTTTGAAATTTGAGTGAATTTCGGACGCCGAAATCTTTTGTTTGAAAAATTTCGGCGGTTTTTTATTTTCCCCTCCTGTTATTAAGAGTCTCCTTATGAAACATCGTTTGATTTTCTTTAGTTCTCTGCTGTTTTTAGCTGTTTCCAGCTGTTTTCAGGTTTGCGCTCAGGAAAAGATTGAGCTTTGGCCGGGGTTGGCTCCTGGCGAAACTGTTCGTGAAGCGAACGTGGAGCCGAACGGGGATCGCGCGACTTGCGTGACGACGCCTTTTTTGCTGGTCTATCATCCGGAAAAGCAGATTTCGGATATTTGCATGCTGATTCTTCCCGGCGGCGGATATCAAGTCTGCTTTTACTTTAACGAGGGGATTCCAAATGCCAAATGGTGGAATGAACAGGGAATAACCGCCGCTGTTCTTGTTTATCGCGTGCCGCGGCCCGATGGGAAAGAGATCTTTATTCCCGCCTGGCAGGACGCGCAACGCGCAGTTCGGGTTTTACGTTCGAAAGCTAAAGAATGGGGATTAAATCCTGAAAAAATCGGAGTTCAGGGATACTCTGCCGGCGGACATCTGGCGCTTTTGACGGCTTGTTCCAGTCAAACTTCTTCCTATGAGCCGATAGATGAACTGGATAAAATTTCCTGTCACGTAAATTTTGCTCTTCCCGTTTATCCCGCCTACGTTCTTGAAGACGGCGTCGACGGTCCCAACGCGAGGCGCGGAAACGACGCGGAAATGGCCCCTGGACTGAATTTTGACCAGAAAACATGTCCCATGTGTCTTCTGCACGGCGACGGGGATATTTATTCGCCGATGGGGTCCGTGAAGGTTTATTCGGAAATGAGAAAACGTGATATTCCATGCGAACTTCATATTTTTTCCGGCGCGGTCCATGGTTTCATGTTCTGGAACGACGCGTTAAATACGAAAACGTGGCGGGATCGCGGTTTTGAGTGGATAAAAGCGATGGGGTATTTTTAGAGTATTTTATTTGCGGCGTTCATACAGGGTAATTTTAAGGAGGAAAAATGTTTTTTTCAAAGAATCGTAACGTTTATTTTCATATTTCTGTTTTTTGGGCATGGAGTTTCAGTATTCTTGCCGCGTTCCCCCTTTATGCCGAGGTGAAATGTCATTCGGTTCCGGATGAGTTCTGTTCTGGATACTGGGAAGTGAAGGTAAATGGTCAGGAAAACGGCGTCTGCTCTGCCCGAACGTGCGATCCGCCGTTTGCCGAACGATATGATTTCGGCGGAGAATACGCTTTTACCAGTTTTGAGATGGACGAACCCGTCGCGCTTACCATTCGTTCAAAGATTAGTCGCGATTTTGATAACGTTCGGATTCGTCCTGCGTCCGCTGATTTGAAAGTAAGGAAAATCGATGAATCCACGCTGGAAATTACGCTTTCAAAACCGGTTAAATTTTCATTGGAGCCTAATGGACGCGAACACGTTCTGCTGGTTTTCGCAAATGCGCCGGAAGATAACGTTCCGGATTTGAACGATCCTGATGTGAAAGTTATTTCTCCGGGCGTTACTCGTCCGGAAAACGGCGTAATTTCTCTAAAAGACGGCGAAACGCTTTATCTTTCGCCGGGGGCTGTATTGCAAGCCGGAATCAAGGCGACTGGCGAGAATATCCGTATTTGCGGTCACGGTATTCTGGACAGCTCTCCCTGGGAATGGCGGAAAGGTCCGACGGGGCATGTCCTCGACCTCTTTAAATGCCGTAATTTGATTGTCGAAGATATTATTATCCGCGGCGCGTCTCATTGGACGGTCGTCCCAACCGCGTGCGACGGCGTGGAAATCCGCAATCTTAAACTCTGCGGGGGGCGTGTTCAGAATGACGACGGAATTAATCCGTGCAATTCGCGAAACGTTCATATTTCAGACTGTTTTATTCGTACGGACGACGACTGTATCGCGTTGAAGGGCATGAATTTAACCTATGGAAACTGTGAGAACATTACGGTTGAAAACTGTATATTGTGGTGCGATCGCGCCAGAATATCCCTCCTTGGTCACGAGAGCCGCGCGGAATTTATGCGAAACGTTCGTTACGAGAATTTGGACGTGATTCATTTTCAGATGCCGGTTTTTCTTCTTGAACCCGGCGAAGATATGAGGATGGAAAATATTCAGGTTAAAAACGTGCGCGTGGAATGCGATTATGCCGATCGCAGAAATCCTGTTTTAGTCGTTCGGCCGACGATTAACCAGTACATGAAGAAACAGACGCCTGGACATATTGCGAATTGTTCATTCTGCGATATTTCAGTCGATGGAACGAAGGCGGAATGTCTTTTCATTTTTGAAGGTAAGGACGCGGAACATCTTACTAAAAACGTGGAGTTGAAAAATATCCGGGTTTTTGGAGAACCTCTTTCTGTCGAAAACGGTTTGAAGATAGGCGATTTTACAGAAAATGCGACCATTTCGCCCCGTTGATTGGCGTTGCGGATTGTTCAGAGACGTCCCAAATTGATTTAGGACGGAAACCGTTTCCCACGGAATGATTTAGACAACTCCCTGATGAATCTGTTTCGCAGGGAGTTTGTTGTTTTGGGGGATAAGAATCAACTCGAAAATGGAAACGGAGAACTTATGCAAAAGTTGCTTTTGGTTTTTCGAGTTTTCGACTGCACTCGTCCATGATTTGAATGAATTCATCCCGATTTCGAATTAGATTGAAGTCCGGCTCGCGGCTGACAAATTCTTTAAATGTCGGGTCGAGATGAAGACATCTTGCTAAATATTTGAGGCATTTTTCAGTTTGTTTGGCCAACGCATGATAGCAGGACAAATTGTAAAGGACGATCGGATTGTTCGGTTGGATGAAAAGAGCGTTTTCAAGCGATTCAATCGCCAGGTCGCAACGTCCGACGCGTTTTTGGCACATTCCGATTAGCAACCAGTAATTGATTTCCGTTGGTTCCAGCAGGACCGCCTGCCCCAGCGGATAGAGCGCGTCGCGATATTTTTTTAGTTCAAAACAGGCCGTTCCTTCAAGATAAAGAAGATGCGCGGTGAAAGGCAAACGAAGTTCGTTTGCATGACGGATCTCGTTCAGTGCGTGTAAAGGCATTCCCAGCTCCAAATACCCTTCGGCGCGGAGTGAGAACTTTTTCAGACGAATAGAATCGTATGAATCGGCCATTTGTTTCTCCTCTGAATTTCCCAACACATCTAATTATAGTTAGAAAGCAAGGAGAATCAACGTTTTCCCACCCAAAAACTTAAAGTTTTTTAAAGAAAGTAGAGATTTTAAAGAAATTTCTAAAAAAATCCGCAGATTTTGTCAAGTTTTTTTCATTTTTGAAAAGTTTTTCGTTTTTTTCTTCAGAAATTCCAGGAAACGTTCTTCTCCGGAAAGGAATGAAATTTCAATACGCAATGCCAGGATGAGAACGGATTTTGTGAGCGAATCGGGGAGTTTTACCATATCTTTTTCCGTGCAGACAAGAAGGTCTAAGGCGTTTTTTTTCGTCCAGATTTGAAGTTCGCGCGAGACATTTTCGTCAAAAAGATGATGGTCTGGATAAATTTTTTTTTCAGCCGTTTCTACCCGGCATTCGATAAGCGATTGAAAGAATCCGTCGGGTTTCCCAATACCGCAAAAAGCTCCGATTTTTTTCCCTGCGAACGTTTTCTGAAAATCACTGATAGAGAGAAATTTTCCGTCGGCGGTGGAAAAGCCTACGGGAAGGTGGGTCGTTTCAAGCCAGAGCTGTTTTTTTTCGGGAAAACGCGACGTTAATTCTTCCTGAATCGAATGGCGTTCAAGAAGATTCATTCGATCCGCATGAGTTAAAACCAGAACGTCCGCGCGTCTTATTTCACGCATTGGCTCGCGCAACGTGCCGCATGGGAAAAGACGGCCGGTTAAGCCGAAGGGTTCCTGCGCGTCGATCAACACAAAATCGGCGTTACGGAAGAGCTTTCGATGTTGGAAACCGTCGTCAAGGAGAATAACTTCCGCGCCATATTCTTCAACAGCTCGGCGGGCGGCCTCGGAACGATTGGGATTTTGAAGAAAAACGGCGTTTGGCAAACGCGCGGCCATTTCTTTCCCTTCGTCGTTCAGTAAATCGGTTTTTTGCGAGTTGGAATTTTGTTCTTTGGCGCGATATCCGCGGCTGACGACGGCGACTTTCAGTCCAAGACGTTCCAGCTCTCGGGCCGTTTTCAGGACGAAGGGACTTTTACCGGTTCCTCCAAGAGTCAGATTGCCGATACTCAGGACGGGGACGTCCGCGTGAAAAATCTTTTGCGGGCAACGGTCGAATTTTCGATTTCGAATCCAGACTCCCAGAGCGTAGAAAGGACGGATTATTTCAAGAAGCAAACGCCATATCCAGGCGCGAAAACCATGTTCTTCACGGGTCAGTATTCTTCGGAAATATTCGGACGTCACGGTTTTATCTACTTTGGGAAATCTTGAGGAAAACCAGAAATAAAAAAGCCGGAAATGCGGAAAACATTTCCGGCAGAGTGGGAAAACCAGAAACGTTCAAATGGAACTATTTCTGATTTTTGTATTTGGTAACGCGTTCAACGAGATTTTTATCGGCGCTTTTCTGAATGACAAGATCCATGGCGGGGCCAAAGACTTCCATGTTCTGCTGACGAAGCACGTTGTCGTGAGCGTGGTCGGCAATCGCGCTGTACGCGGCGGCGGCCAGATCCGGATCAGCCGCGCATTCCACTGCGAACTGGAGACTCTTTACCGTTCGGTTGGCGGCCAGTCGAGAAAGAATCAGACGTTTTTCCTCGACGCGGGTTGCGACTTTGAACGCTTCCTGAAGTTTAGCCAGTTTACCGTCTTTGGAGATGCTGACGCCAATTTTATCGTCTGGAAGCGAAATGACGCGAATGAAAGATCTGAGAGCGGAAATTTTCTGGTCCGCAGAGTAGTTGTCGTCCGTAGCGACGGCGAACATTTTATCGGCGAATTGGGCGTTTGGCCAGACGGAAAGGGCGCGGATAGAGGCTTTACGCAGATCGGCGTCCGTAGAGGCGAGACCCGCGTTGACTTCCTGCATCGCGGCGTTCCCGCCGATTCTGCCGATAATGGAGAAAAGACCGTCCTGGTCATACTTTCCCTTCAGAGCGATAACGGGAGCGGCGTCGCCCATCGTAACGCTTGCGATGAGATTTTCCGCGGAGTCGCGTTCGCCGCCTACGGGGAAACAGAGGGTTGACGCAACCATTGCTTCCGCGTCGTCAGAGGTTGCGATTTTCGCGGCCTGCTGAAGCAAAGCGAGACGATTCGGGCATTCTTTCGCCGTCGTTTTTGCGAAAATTTCCTTGCGGACGTCCGTTGCGCGATTTGTCAGAATTGTGGCGAGCAGAAGGACGTCCTCCGGCTTTTCGGCGCTCACGAGTCTGGCTTTCAAAGCGTCGTCGAAACCGTCGGCTACGATGAAACCGGCGAGACGAATTACCAGGTCGCGTTTTTCAGCGCTTTTGGCAAGCAGAATGTCGACGTCGTCTTTTGTTGCGAGTTTTTCCAGAGCCAGGAACGCGGCGTCCTGAAGAATCGAAGAATCGGAATTGAGCGCGGCGAGGACCGCGTTGCGATATTTCATGCATTTGCGCGCCGCCAAAGCCGCGATAGTCTGCGCTTTCGTCAGTTCGTCAAGCTGGTCGTATTTGGCCATCCATTGATCGACGGTTTCCGCTGAAGCGTTGGACAACGCGATCGGCAAAGCCTTTTCGACCGGTCTCCAGGAGCGCGTTTCGTTTGCTTTCTGCGCCAGAGCCGCGCGGCAGGCGGGGACGTCTTTCTGGAGCGCCGCAAATGCTTCCGGACCAGGAATCATGAGCAATGCGCCTGCGG
>CAZWOV010000145.1:0-7050 GCA_964635645.1 uncultured Planctomycetaceae bacterium
TCGGAATCAAATTGAATGGAAAGTCTCCCGTCCATCGGCGGATACTCTCCATCGCCGCCTTTCGTTCCGTAGCGCATCCAGAGTTGATAGGCGCCGTCTTCCGGAATTTCCACTTCGTAAGTCATGGAATCTCCCGGATTGTGAATGCATCCGACGGTTGAATTAAAGGTATCCTCCGCTTTGTCGGAGAGTTGGCTCCTGAAAACGTAAAGAAATCCACCGCGATATGGATTGTCCGGCGTATAGTTTGGATAACGCGCGCGCCGCATTCTGTTTTCATTCTCAAAAACCTGGCCCGGGTTCGTAAAATCAAGGGTTTTGCCATCAACGACGGCCCCCGGCATTCGGCAGAGCTGCGCTTCGCTTTCGGAAAGCTCGCGAACCAGAATGCCGTTTTTCCACGGCTTAAATCCATCCAGTTTCATGCTTCCGCAAAGGATGGGTTTCGCCCCGTTCGCGGCTCTGACGACAAGCGGAACGGTCCTGTCTTCATCGGTTAAAACCAGTTCGTTTTCCATAAAGTGCGTTCCGTCTTCCAGCAAAACGAGAATGCCGTCCGGTTTTTGAGAACGGGAAAGCGCGTTGCGCCAGACGTTTTGCGCTTCCGCAAGAGACGAAACGCGAAGGTTTCGGGACGAGCCGCCGACGGATTTTGAATGAGCGTCCGTCGGCGTATTGGCCGCGACGCGAATCTTCAAAATGTTTTTTTGAGAAACGCTTTCCGCGGAAAGAAATTCCACGGAAAAAAAACACAAACCTAAAATAAACGATAAAATAAAAAGGCGTTTTTTCATGGCATTCTCCTGAAAACGAAGGGAGGACGGAATTTAATAGCAGATAATGGACTCCGGGGGTCAATTGGAATTGAAACCGCCGGATGAAAGAATCTCCCAGTACTTTTGGTCTGTTTCGTACGGATCAAGCGGCGTATCTTCCGTGAAATCGGGAGGCAGAACTCCGTAGCGTTTCATTTCGCGCACGTACCAGGGATTTGCGCGGAATGGCTTTATGCTGAAATGTGTTGATTCCTCCTCGACGTATTTTTTCCCGCGTTCAATTCCGCGCAGTATCGTCTGGTATCCCGGATCCTCTTTTGAAGCGAAAACGTTTGCGGGAGGTCCCCAGTTTCCGTTCTCATCCTTTATTTTGCACCGCCCCAGTCCGCCGGCCGCTTCGCTCAACGGCGCTCGAAGAAAACGGGACGTTTCCGGTCTGGAAAGATTAAAGACCCAATTTACGCCGAATTTTAAATTGTTATGGACGAGAGTTTCCGGCAATTGGAACGGCCAGTTCTCTGAATCGGCGTGACAGACGGCGCAGCGTTTCCGAACGGTTTCCGCCATCGCGCGCGTTTCCGGCCATTCATTTACGGGCGTAGGAATAAAGAAAGTTTCCCGACCGTCCTTTCCAAATGGCGAATAGAACCAGATGAGCGCGCCGTTTGCGTTTGCGGCGTATGTCCCGGCATAGTTTGCGCCGGCGTCAAGCCAGAAACGAATCAGACGTTTTTCCTCCGGGGTAATCGTTGTTCTCGGTTTTCCTTCCGCGTCGGGATGATCCGTATTTACCAAGTTCATCAAACGGCTGGCGCAGCTTCCTATCTCATACGGTTTGAAATTGCTCATTGGCCGGTTTCGATTGTCTCCCAGCCATCCTTTCCAGCTCAGATATCCGTAGGATTCGACAAATTCTCCGGGGCGCAGATCGCTGTCCATGCTTATTCCGCCGTCGCGTCTGTATTCGTTATGGCATTCAAGGCAACGACGATTGAAAATCGGCGCGATATCGCGAAAATAATCGAAAATCTCAGGAATCCCATCCAACTTCTTCGGAACAGACGGGGCGGACCACATCGCATTCATCGTCTGAAGGCGATCCTGCGCCGTCGGCGTCGTCGTTCGTTCCTCGTGACATCCGATGCACGAAGCGTTTTCACCCGGCATGAGCGTCGTGAAGCTGTGCATTCGCTTGACGGGGTTTCCATCTTTGTCTAAAGCGATGAAGAATAAGGAGCGCATCGCGGGAAGCTCCATATACGCCGAACCGTCTTCGTTTACCGGAATCGTTCCAAGAATGCGCGTTAACGCAAACGTTCCGCCGGAGGAAACGCTCATCATTCCACCGTTGAAATGAACGGGAATGGGCAACGGCTCCATAACGAGTAATTCTTTGACCGTTCCGGGGGGAAGATCTTTCATTTGCCGTCCGGCGTAAATGTTGGCCATTGCGAGACGACCGGTTTTTTGCGTTCGGTCCGTCGCGTCCGGAATGACGGCTTCTCTTTCGCGCGGGATAATGGGCTGAACGTCGGCGACGTAGAAATTTTTGTCGGCCAATTCTTTCGGCAACTCAAAAATCGGGGTGAAACGCCCCTCTCCGTCCATCAGCAAAATACGCGAACGTGAAACGCAGACGAAACAGTCGTCTGAAAAAGCCCATGGATCCGCAAATTCCCACTGTCCGATGGAGATTTGTCTTGCTCCTTCCGGCGCGTCTGGACCTTTACGCGGATTAACGAGCGTGATCGCTCCGTAATGTTCGCGGGTTCCGTGTCCGGGGGAGAAGGTTGCGACCGTTTCGAAATTCCTTTTTTCAGGCGGAACGTCTTGGCGCCATCGAATCGGTTTGGCTCCCAGCATACAGATTCCCGGAGTCTGATTTCCATAGTAGACCTGATGTTTTGTTCCATCCGGATTTACCGTCCACAGGTGATGATAGTGAACCTGGGAACGATCGACGTATTCCCACCGCATATAGAGAATTTGTCCGTTCGGCAGAACCCACGGCGTGTTTTCCTGTTCAGGATTTGAAGAAATCGGACGGATGTTTTCTCCATTGGGGCCGCAGCGATGAAGAGTTGCGACGCCGGTGAGCCAACACTGAACCCAGCGTTTGGCCCGACTTGATGGAAAAACGACGTCGCCGTCGGGAAGGTACGTCGGTTCAATATCGTCCCAATCGCCGTCGGTAAGTTGATGCAATCCGGAGCCGTCCAGATTGATTTCGTAAAGATGATAATGGCGCGTTCCCGCTTTCAGATACGAAAAAATGCACTTTTTCGCGTCGTAGTGGACTTGAGGATCGCGAATATTCCCATGCGGGTCTTCAAGAAGAGTACGGACTTCGCCTGTGTCAAGATTCAAAATTTTCAGCGCTCCGCCCTGCCCCAAAGGGAAAGGAAAGACGTTCGTATCGCATGCGTAGTAACCAAAATTGGCATACCAGTGGCCGTCGTAACTCGGTTGCCGTACTGCGAAGAGCAATTCGTTTATTCCTTCCATCTGCCCGCCGGGCGCCCGGCGCTTTTTAAGCATTTCGGAGCGTTTTATTATTGGAAGAGCTTCGTCTTTCTCGCGAAGAGTCAGATAATCAAAGAAAGACCAGCTCCCGTCGAATACTTTTATCCGGATTTCGTTCTTTCCTTGTTTTACCAGCCCCGCTGGAATCTCGATACGAATATTTTCAGGCCAGCCGTCGTCCTGCGACGCGTTAAACGGGGGAAAACCGGGCGGACCGGGAATAATACGCCGCGGTTCAAGTTGAGTTCCGTTTATCGTCAGTTGAAAAAGAGACGGTTCGGTTGGATGCCCGTAGCAGGTTGCGACGACGAAGAAAAGCGGAGTATTGAAGTCTTGGGGGGAATCAAACTCAATTGCCGCGCTGAATGCGTGTCCGGCATTATGGAAGTCGCGGGTACTGTTAATTACCGGAATCCAATCCCGCGGGCGACTTTCTCCCACGACGTAGCGTACGAGAGGTTCGTCCGGTTTGCCAAAGAAATCTTCAAAGCGGGCATAATTTCCAAATTCCGCGCACGACGCGTCCGGAAAACCTATCTGGAAAATAACGTCTTCCTGCGCTTTGCAGTGTGAAGACGATTGAAAAAATAACAGATAGCATAAAATAACGCATAAACTTCGCGATATTCCATTTGAAAAATAATACATGGCGGGCGTTCTATTAAATAAAACCTGTTTTCAGATCCTCTCTGAAAAATTTTCATGAAAAATTCGTAAATCATACTCGCCCGTCTCCCGAATCAGAAACGGGCGCGGCTTGAAATTGGCTTAATACGCTTTTCGTATCCGATCAGGCGTAAATCCCAAGCATGGCGGCGATTCCAAAACGCAGAATCGCCTCGTCGTCGGTCTCTTTTCCGTCGGCCTGGATCGTTTGGACGGCGGCATTAAGAAAGTTGCGCTTCCAGACCATTTCCATGCGATCCAGCATTGTTAACGCTTTCTGGAGTTTTTCATTGGAACATTCCGTTTTCGGAAGGAGGTCGGCGTCCGCAATATTCAACGTCTCCAAACCAACGCGAAAAGCCCTTTCCTGTTCTTCTGGAATTTCACTGCCGACATATGCGAGGCGTGAAAGAACAAGGACTGCCGACCGAAACATGGCGATAGTCATTTGGCCGGCGCCGGTAGAAGGTTTTCGAAGACCGAAAACAATATCCAACTGGCGGCAAACCATGGAATAAACGACGAATTCATTCAGCTCGACGTAGGAATCCGCTTCAATAAGCGCGCAAATTCCCGCGCGTACTACCGGATACTGCTCTGAACTGAGCTGCCGTAACGCCGGTATTGCAAGTTGAAGGTTTACTAGCTTGCCGACCGGGCTAAGCGAATCCGTCTGTTTCAAAAGACGCGCGTAGTCGTGAACAAAAATTCCTCCGAATATTTGCGAAACAAGCTGTTTCTGCTTTTCGGCAATTTTCATGTCCTGCCGATCCGTCAGAATCGCCAAAACGTAAGCGACCGCGCCGAGTGAATTGGCGATCGTGTCGCGAATGGAAAGCGATTGAGGGAATACGTTTGCAATTTCCGGGTTCTTTTTTTGATTGGCGTTATGAGAATCCGCAGAAAAATAATTCCACGCGGCATATTCTTTGGCCGCCGCCTTTTTCAGCGCGGCGGAGGCTCCATATTCCGCGCGGGCAACCGACGGCGCCAGACCGGAAACCCCGGAACGCTCGGATATTGGAGAAGTTGGCGATGTTGATGAAAATTTCGTCGGCGCGTCGCCCTGCTGAATTTGAACGGCCAGTTCGGGATTAAATTCAGGGTCTAAACGCATAATACGTTTTTTCAACGGCGGATGCGTCGCAAAAAGCGAAGACCAAAACGAAGAGGAGAATTCGGAAAAAAAGAGGTGACTGGCCTCCGCCGCCGCGGGAGTCCGTATTTTTTGACGATTCGGATCAATACCGCCAATCCGTTTTAACGCGTTTGCGATACCTTGAGGATTACGGGTAAACTGAACTGCCGAAGCGTCCGCAAGGTATTCGCGTTGCCGCGAAAAGGCCGCTTTCATGAGATTCACAAAAAGAAGACCGAGAGAACCGACGAGCATAATCCAGAGACCAAGAAGACCGATCGCCAGTTTTGCGGCTCCGGTATCCTTCTCTTTATCTCGCGAATCTGATATCCAGAAGATGGAACGGAAAATCATCCAACCGATGAGATAAATCATGTAGATACCAAAAATAAATCCCATCAGACGAATGTTCGCGCGCATGTCGCCGTTAAGAATGTGGCTGAATTCATGACCGATCACTCCTTGAAGCTCGTCGCGTTTCAGTTTGTAAAGCGCGCCTTTGGTGACGGCTACGACCGCGTCTTCCGGCGAATTGCCAGCGGCGAAAGCGTTAATTCCCGGCTCATCGTCCAAAACGTAAACAGACGGAACCGGCATGCCGCTTGCCAACGCCATTTCTTCGGTTATGTTCAGCAGACGGCGCTCTTTAATATCGCCGTTCGGGTTGGCCAACCTTCCTCCCAGCGATTCCGCAACGTATTTTCCGCCGCCGCGGCGAAGCTCCCAGGAACGATAAATCGAAGAGCCGACAATGAGAAGAAGAGTCCCTGCTCCTATTTCCATAAGAAATTCGATCGCATCCTGGCGTTTTTGCGGATTCTGGGGATGATTCAGATCATCGGAAAGGATGACGTACGCGGTGAGTTCAATTGTCGCAAAAACGCAAACAACTCCCGCGATAAAAAGGAAAATCATCAGGAATGATTTTCGTCTGGCGCGATCCTGCTGCTGAAAAAAATCCATAAATCTTATCTCCGCAAATTTCAGTTGGGAAGAACGTGAAAGTTTTTTCTATTGATCGAAAAAATGGTAAATTTTAAAAAGAAACTTGGACCGCTTCGCGCTCAACGGGATTTTCCACTTCAAAAAGAGCGGCTTGCTTAAATCCAAACATTGAGGCGAATAGGCGCGCGGGAAACACTTCGCGGCGCATATTGAACGCGGTGACGGAATCGTTGAACGCCTGACGCGCAAATGATATCTTATTTTCCGTCGAAGTCAGTTCTTCCTGAAGAGCCAGCATGTTCTGATTCGCTTTCAAATCCGGATACGCTTCGACCTGAACGTTAAAGTTACGCATGAGGCCCGCAAGCTGTCCCTCCGCGCGGTTCAGATTCTGAAGAGCGTCCGCGTCCGACGGATTCAACGCGGCGTGCCGACATGCCGCCGACGCGCTGTTGCGGGCTTTAATTACCGCTTCCAACGTTGCGCGTTCATGCGTCAGATAGCCTTTGGCCGTTTCGACAAGATTAGGAATCAGATCGTAACGCCGTTTCAGTTGAACGTCAATTTGTGCAAAAGCGTTCTGGTATCGGTTACGAAGCACAATCAATTTATTGTAGACGCTCATCGCATAAATGCCCAAAACGACTGCGGCCGCCGCAATGACGGCTATTACGATCCATTGGTTCATGAAATTACCTCTTTTTCTGTTTAGCGAATAAGTATTACCTAAATAAGTATTATTTAAAAGTTGCGCGGAACTGAAAATCCGCGTCGTTTGCGAAAAAGAGCGCGGCGAATTTCAGTTCCATTGATTTTATTCAATTTTAATTATTTTTCGGCGTATACCAGAGCGATTGCCAGTATTTTTGGTCCAGTTTCCATGGATCAATCGGTTGCCGAGGATCATGATTCGGCGGAAGAATTCCGTAACGGATCATTTCACGAATATATTGCGGACGTGGGACAAACCCAACGGGGCAGTTCTCTCCGTTATTCGGCGTG
>CAZWOV010000146.1:0-7038 GCA_964635645.1 uncultured Planctomycetaceae bacterium
TGCCGAAAACGGAGGAAAAGTTCGTTTTGAAAGTTCCTCGTACTCCAATATCGGACACGATAACAACCATTCTCTTGCCAACACTGCCTCCGGAAGACTCGTCCTCGCAGGAGAGGGAACGTTTGAATTCGCCGGAGGCGGAACGACGGCTATCCTTCCGGGAAGCGCGTCGGCAAGAGCCTCTATCAGTCTTTCAAAAGGCGGCTGGATGGACGTCGTAGAAGGAAGCAATCTCATTTTCGGCGGCTACTCGGCCAATATCGCCTGGACCGACAACTACGGCTCGCTGAACATTGAAAAAGCGGAATCCCGCGTTTCGCTCTGGGACGGAAATCAGATCTCAATCGACAACCTGACCGGATCAGGAATCATCGAATCCGGCGCAATCAAACTTGGCGTCGCAAACAATGAAAACAGCGCAAAGTACGGCGTTGCGAATAATACCGCCGAATTTTCCGGAATCATTCGCGACAATATCGTCAATAACGCCGCGCGTTCCGCCTCCCTCGTTAAAGTTGGAACAGGAACCCAGATCCTTTCCGGCAATAATACCTACTCCGGCGCAACGACCGTTTCCGCCGGTACTCTCCAAATCGGAAACGGCGGCGAAAGCGGTTCGCTCGGAACCGGCGCCGTCGAAGTTCAGAGCGGAGCGGTCCTCCAGTTCAACAAGTCTGCGGAATCGACTCTCTCCTCCAATACCGTTATCTCCGGAAACGCGACCATTCGGAATATGAAATCAACGCTGAACATCGGTTCAGCCGACGCCCCGTACGCGTTCTCAACCACGAACGCAAGGTTTACCGCCGACTCCGACGCGGCAATCCGGTTTCACCTGGCCGACGGCGCCCAGAAAACCGGCGACGTCTTCAACGGCGGCGGAACCGTTTCCTTCTCCGGAAACACCGCGCTGGACGCGTCCTATGCGATTTTCAACATGAGCGAAGGCGGACGAGTCGTTTTTGACGGCGGAAGCGTCGCGGCCCCGATTTACTCCAATTTCGGAGTCCTCGACATTACGAACGACACCGTATGGAATATCGCCGAACAGGCCGCGACATGGAGCAAAACCGTCTATACGAACGGCAACGGATACATTACGCCGTTGACCGCGTACGCTTCCTCAAAATATCTCGGAGAGGGAAAAAACGTAGACGATCTGATTAATAATACCAGTAACGACTCCGTACGCGAAAACGGTCTTGGAAACAACTCTGCCGCGTCTTACCGCGCTTACGTCGCGCTTACCGAAGAAACGGCTTTCGATTTCACCGGAAGTTACGACGATTACGCCGGAATTTTCGCAATGAAAATCATGGACGAAAATGGAGTTCTTTTAGAAAATCCCGAATGGCAATCGCTTTTGAATTACGGAGGAAAAACAAACCGCGTAACCTCTACCGGCGTCGTTCTTTCTCCCGGGTACTACCTGTTCGACGCACGCGTCGCAGACGTCGGAGGAGAAGCTTTCGCCAACAACGCCTCCATTCTGGATCCAACCGGTAAACAGCTCGGTCTGGGAATTCGTCTCAATAAGGGTTCGCTGACCGGCAATAACTACTATTCGCTGACAATCGACGAAAACGGGTTCGTCGGCGACCAGAGTCTCGGTCTTTCCGCAGGAATCGGACGCGAACTGGTCATGGGAACGCAGAATTTCAATATTGCCGACGGCTCCACGCTGACGATCAATAATCCCAACGCCGCAGATTCTGTCGCGATAACCGCAAACGTAACCGGCTCCGGTACGCTGGAGCTGAAAAATACTTCCGGTGAAAATTCCCTCTATATCCTGTCCGGTTCTTCGGCAGGAGCGCTCGACCTCGGCGACGATATTACCCTGAAACTCTCGAAAGACGCGAAGTTTGAACTAACCGGCGACTATTCGCAGGGCAACGTCAATTTCCTCGTTGATCTGACTGGAATCACGGAAGATTTCGGCTGGTTTACCAATGTCAGCGGCGCGGAGGGACTGACGGAAAACACGACCTTTACCTTCACCACCTCCGACGACCAAATGCTTCCGATTGAACTCACCTTCTTCAACGATACGGGACTGACAAACGAGCAGTGGAAGCAAATGGTCGATTTTTCACAGGTTGACGGTATTCTGAATGCCGCAAATCTTTTCGTTGACCAAAACGGCATGCTTCATCTTACGGTCGGAGACGCAACTTCTCTGCCGGAACCTTCTTCCTGGATCCTGTTGGGATGCGGACTGGCCGTCCTGGGACTTCTGAACCGCAAAAGGAAAAACTGAAAACATCGCCAGTAAAAACCAATAAAAAAGGAGGTCTGTTCTTATGCAGGCCTCCTTTTTATTTATCTCGAAAATCCACTCTTTTTCATATCCGGACTTCAGACGACGGCAAGGTCCCATTCCCGTTTCAGGAATTCTATCGATTTTGGAATCTCTATCTCCCTGTCGCCGCGGACTCCGCACTCAAAAGAACAGAACTTATCGTATCCAATATATTTCAAACCGCGAAATCCTTCGACAAAACGACTTTTGTTCTGTCCCGGAATTGAGCGTTTGGGGTCGGAAAGTCCGCCGGCAAGATGAACATGGTGAAGAAATCTTCCTCCGGAAATAATCGCGCCCATCATGTCGGTCTCCTCCACGCTCATGTGATAAAAATCAGCCATGACTTTTATTCCCTCCGAATCAACGTCGCGGGCAATCGCGGCCGCGTCGGACACGCGGTTCAGAAACGTCGTTTCCATTCGGCAAAGCGGTTCAAAAACAATCGACGTCCGATGCTCCAACGCAAATTCAGCCAGCGGATGAAGAACCTCTACCAATCGAGCGCGAACGCTCTGATTCGTTTCGCCGTTTTTCGGAGCGCCAAACATGGGAACATAAAGCATTCCGGCGCATCCGACCATGCCGACCGCCTCCAATTTTCGCTTCATTGAATCGATCCCGCGTTGACGTTCCACAGGATCAGGCGAAATAATATTCCCCGGATTCACGCCGTAATTCGTCATGACAGCCGTCAATCCGGCATTAGCAAGAGCTCTGCGAATATGCTCTTCGCGCCCGTAAAGCGGGACGTTA
Organism: uncultured Planctomycetaceae bacterium; assembly: GCA_964635645.1. Taxonomy (GTDB): domain Bacteria; phylum Planctomycetota; class Planctomycetia; order Pirellulales; family Thermoguttaceae; genus RGIG3701. Next base: position 3,059 of record CAZWOV010000146.1, read on the forward strand.
ACCTCCGCGCCTTCAAATCCCCACGCTTTCATTTTCGCAAACTTTTCTTCAAGCTCCTTTCCAGGAACCACCTCCATTCGCGAACAGAATCTCAAACGCGCTTCGGCGCTTCGGTCCGCGCTTTTCCCCTCGCCAGACGCCTCCGTAACCTCGTATTCTTTCATGAACTTATCCTCGTCAAAATCAAATCGGTTTTACGCTCCGGAACCACCTTTTCAAGTTGACTCCGCAATCCCAATACTCCATACTCCAACGTTTTTCAATAATTCACTTCGATCTCCCTGGCAAACTGAATCTCAACCGGCCCTTTCAGTCCGGCAGGGCGCAGACGATCCGTCGCAAAAAAAACCTGCCACGCCTTGAATTCATTCTTTTCCGGGAGAAGGTAAACATTCGTTCTGGCAATACGTTTTTCCTTTGGCAACGCGGCGTCGCCAATAAGACGATTAACCCAGGTGTTCGTCACGTCAACTTCGATCAAATTCTCGCCCGGCTTCAACTTTCCAGTCAGTTCCGCCGTCCACGGCGCAGTCCAAACCAGACCGACATTCTCGCCGTTTACCCGAACTTCCGCAACGCAATTAACTTCGCCAAGACTCAAACGCGCCGGACGTTTCGCTTCCTCGGCGTTCAACGTCGCTTTTTTCGAATAAGTGCACGTCCCTGAAAAATATCGAATCCCTGGATCCGTCTGCTCGTTCCAGTATTCAAGTTTTGAAAAATGGACCGGTTCCGTCGGTGCGCCGCTGTTCGGAGCAAATCGCAAAATCCAGTCTTCGTTCATATCCAAGGCGTCGGGGACCCGTCCTTCAATAATCCTCTCCGTTCCATCGTTCGCCGCCAACACGTGTCGGCCATTTTTCCAGAGACGGAATTTTGCCGTATCCGCCGTTCTGCCAAGCCATTCCAGCGAAGCGTCTCCCCCTTCGCGGAGTTCTGTGAAATACTTTTCTGCCGCCTTTGCTTTTTTCGGGAAAAACACAAAGGCGGAACCGTTAACAGGCAACTGAAGTACGACGCGAGTCCTCCCGTCGTCGGTCGGAGCATACGCAATCGGGCAAAATGTTTTTTCTGAAACAGGATCGAAAACAATCGGAGAACCGGAAGCGCGAAAAACGCAGGAAACGGTTCCGCTCCCCGCAATGAAATACCGCTCGGTTTCCTCATCCGTCAGATGAATAAAATGAACGTCGTTCTCCGACTCTAAATCCGCCGGTATCTTTTCCGCGGCCAATACGTCTTTTATCAACGTCTTTCGATAAATTCTGCCTTTTCCAACGGATACGCGCCGAACGGAATCGTCGCCCCACAGCTTCTCCGTCAAAGCCGCCAGTTGCGCGTCTCGTCTGGAAATATCGGAAAGTCCTGGATTTCGCGTCGGAACATTCTCGCCAAGAACCACAACGGCTCCCGCTTCCGCCAGCGATAAAGCTTTCGCAAGAGCTTCTGCCGGAATGGGTTCGTCTTTGAGCGGATCGATAACCAGAATTCGATAACTCATACCATGAGGAAGAACCAGACGACCGTCCGATTCGCGGTACTTCAACCGTTCGACAAGCGTCCCGGTATCCAGAAGGTCAAATTTCCATTCCTTGCCGGGAATCAGTTCAGAGTCCGGATTCCAACTTTCTCCATGTCCCCATCCAACGTAATTTTTATCGCTGACATAAACGCAGATATCGGCCGCGTATTTCCCTGTTCGCAACAGCTTCTGGCACTGCTCCAGATAACGCAGAATTCCACGCGACTGTTTCCACCATGTTACTTTTCGATTCAAGTGCGTCCCGGCAAAATACTCGAAACCCGGAGTTCCCAACTCGTCCGGCGAGGCGGTATAGGTATGCCAGATAAACATATTTGCGCCGTCGATAAAGTTTTCGTCCGCCGCGGGCTTAAGATGAGCGGGATACTGCGTCCAGTGACGAGCCATATGCGTGAACGCCTCCATTGCAACAAGCGGTTTCCCATAAATATGCGCCGCCATCGACGCATAACGCGCGTTACTCCGCGTCACGGGCCAAAGACACGGCTCCGTAATCCTCTCCTTCGGTTCGCGAACCCAGAATTCCCCCTGAATCACATCGTTCTGTCCCCAGAATGTCAGCATATCCGCCTCGGCAAAAAGATGAAAATTCCCCATCCATGCCGACTTGCCGCGCGACCATGGTCCGCCGTCTTCCGAGTGCCAGATCATACCGCGTTCCCGACAAAGTTCGCCTATCGCCAGATAACAGTTTTCACGAAAAGCGTTACTCACCGTTCGAAAATAGTCTTCAGTAAACCGTTGCGACTCTTCCGGAGAACCAACGGTCAATCCGCGCAAAACGGGCAATTTATCCATGAGAGAGTAGCCATGCTCCGCCTGAAAACGCTCTGCCAGCCCCCATGTCCAGTTGGGATCGGAACCTTCCCAGCTCACATTATAGAAGTGCGTCAACGTCTTACCGGCGCCGGCCAGTTCGGGACCGACGTCCTCAAGAATCTGCTCGCACATGAGACCAAAATAACGCTCGACCGCTTTACGATTGAGAATATCCACGCTCCCTACGTCTCCCACGACATGCGAACCGAAACGAAGAACTTTCCAAGCCCCTTCCGGAACCTCCCAGACCAACGTCGGAGTCCCATTAATCTCACGAACGAACTTTTTCAGATCAACTATCTCTGAAACGACGGCCGCGCCTTCCTGCGGATTGGAAATCGGTTCCCATTTTTCATTCAAACGGATTTTTTCCCGATTCTCGCGATTAACCGGAGTCGAAATCCGGACTGCGAGAAATGCGACGTCCTGAAAAAAACGTTTCTCTTCCGGTACTCTCAACGGAATTTCAACGCTCTTTGGACCGTTCAGATTTCCTTCCGTCCAGATCAATTCTTTCGGACCGTCCGCGCCAAGATCCCAAGGACCGCGAAGCTGACCGCCGGTATTCGCAATGTTCATGCTGACCTGCATTCCCAGACGGCTTGCCTCCTGAACCATGTGACGAACCATTTGCCGCCACTCGGGACTCATGAATTCATACCGAATCTCAAGCGGAACCGGAACGTGTTTCGTCGTGTTCGCGTCGTCGTAGTAACCCCGCGAGTCAACCAGAAGAAGTCCTCCGATTCCCTGTTGACGCATCGCTTCAAGATCTTTCGTAATCATTTCTTTCGAAACATTCCCCTTCAGCCACCAGTAATAGACCCAGGGGCGGGAATCTTCTCCTGAAAGAAGACGCAAATCTCCCGGACGGAACTTCCAGTCGAAAGACGCGGCGGAATCGGAATACAAATCAGCAGACGCGACGGCCGCGGATAACGCGACGCGCGGATTACCGGACAAAATTACTAGTATTCCTGAAATCAGCAAGACTCCCAACGCTCCGCTTTTCCAAATACTACAGACGTTTGAAAAAAGCGATTTATTTATTTCATAAACGAACGATTCTCTCAAGCGGAAGGAAATAAAGGAAATAACTGAAAGAAACAAATTCCCTAAAACGTCTTTTCCGCGGTCTGAAAAGAAACTGCATTTAGACAAACGCGACCCAAAATCTTCAGTTTTCATGTTTTCTCCGTAATTTAAGAACTTGAGGCGGGAAATTCACTTTTAATTCTTTTTAACACAAATTAAAAAAATTTCAAGACCTGAAAACGTCGGTTTTTAAATTTTATTTTCCCGAAACGCCCAAAACGCGTATTGAACGCTTTCTCAAACAAAATAAAAAAAAGAAATTGCCAACGGCAATTTCCCCGACGAGACTCTCAAAGACAAAATTTCAGTCGAAAGACTAAAAAACAATTCTGAAAAGTCGAAATTTTTCTTTTCCCATCATTGAATCTGATTCGCGTCTCTCTCCCGACGGGTTGCTTCCAAATCAAAAATCAGATATTTCATATCCAGACGAACCTGAGCGATTGCCTGCTGGATTAACGAAAGAATTTCCCGCCGTCTCGTCGTTCCTTCAATTAAATCTTCAACAAAGTGAACGAGATCT
>CAZWOV010000147.1:0-7035 GCA_964635645.1 uncultured Planctomycetaceae bacterium
AGCGAAACTTTTCCATTTCGTCCGTGAAAATCTTTTTTTTGATTTTTCTTGCCAGACGGGTATCTTTTGCCGGATGATTCATATGCCGGAAAAGGAAAGAAACGACGTCGGCGCCCGTTTCCCGCGCGGTTTCCCACGCCTTTCGGCACGCTTCGCCGGACAGAACGTCGTCGGAATCGACGAACATTACGTATTTGCCGCGCGCCAGTTCCAAGCCGCGGTTTCGAGCCGCCGACTGACCTGCGTTTGGTTGGCGGATAACCTGAAATCTTGAGTCTGCGGCCGCGTATTGGGCGCAAATTTCACCGGAGCCGTCCGTTGAACCATCGTCGATGCATAGAATTTCAAGATCCGTCAACGTTTGGTTCTTTACGGAATCCAGGCATTCTTTCAAATACTTTTCTGTATTAAAAACAGGAATGATAATTGAAATCAGAGGCATAATTTTTTCCTGCGCTATTCCGGACGGGCAAGTAGATTGACTTTTGCGTTAAACGTAGATTCCAATTAAGAATACGCTCTAAATCACATTTCGACATTTTCTTGCTACGGCTTCAATTTTTATTACGGGAGCAGAGGAATTACCCTTTTCGTATTTTTTTGAAAAATTTTGAAGGTTTTCGTTTTTTTCGTATTGAAAGTCCAGTTCATTCGGAGTAAAATGAATATGGGAAATGTTTTTTGGAAAGAGAAAAAATTTCCCATTTCCGCTTTTCCCTGGATGAAAAACGACATGAGAGTATTATTCCGAGAGGAATCTTATCCCCATAAACAACCGGATTCAAAATGAAGAAAATCAAATGTGTTTTATTGGCGGCTGGAGCCGTTCTGTTCCTTTCCGGATTCTTCGGGTATTTCAGCTTTTCAGAAAAGACGTATTCTTTTTTTCCACGCCTGATTTCGTCTGTTAACGCGCAGGAAGAAGCGGCGCCCCTTCGCCAGGAACGAATTGCCTTTAACGAGCTGTTGGACGAATGGAAAGTCATCCTTCAGAAGATGCTTGATTTGCGCTTGGAGTATCGAAATTTTGAGACGACTCCGAATCGCCGTCAGGAATGTCTTTGCGAGTTTAACCGGTTGTGCGGCGAAGCTCAGGGAAAGAATCAGCAGCTGATGGATCAGGCGATTGTCTGTATTTTGAAATATCCGCGCGAAAACATGGATCTCGACGCTTTCATTCTCAACGTTTTGCGCGAGTATCGCAGACTTGACCTTCACGACGAAGCGTTGGCAATCTGCAAAAAACTCCTCAGTCAGGATATCAAGAGCGACGAGATCACGGAAACGATCGCCTATTCCGCACTCTATGCGAATGATTTTGAAACGGCCGCGAAGTACGGGCCGAAATTGAAGGATCTTCAATGGCGTCGAAAGTCCGATTTCGACTACTCGGAGAGTCCGTTTGGAAAAAATCTTGAGTATTGGCGGACAGAGTGGAAGCGCGAGCAGGAATTGCGCCGTCGGGAAGAATTTGCCGACGATCTTCCGCGAGTCGTATTGAATACGACGCGCGGCGAGGTAGAGATTGAACTGTTTGAAAATGAAGCGCCGAATACGGTGGCGAATTTTATTTTTCTTGTGGAAAAAGGTTTTTATTCCAATCTGGATTTTCACCGCGTCATTCATCACGAAATGGCGCAGGGCGGCGGTTCGGAGCTGCTTCGGACCGAGACGAATCTTGACGGTACTCTTGCCAAACGCCAGAATAAAGACGCCGGTCCCGGTTACGCGATTCCCGACGAGTTAGGGCCAAACGCGCGAAAACATTTTCGCGGTTCCGTTTCCATGGCAAACGCCGGTCCGAATACCGGTGGGTCGCAATTCTTTATTTGCTATCAGCCGCGTCGCGAGTACGACGGTAAACATACTGTTTTTGGAAGAGTAATTCGCGGTATGGACGTAGTTTCTTTCTTTCTGGAGCGTCAACCTTACGACCCGAATGAAGAACTTGAGGACGAAATGGAGCTTGAGAAGCGCGTAATGGAGGTTCCCGGGTGTGAAATGCCGGATAAAATACTGTCTGCCAAGGTCGTTCGGAAACGCCGTCATCCCTATTCGCCGTATGGAATCATGCCTTGCCGGAATCAGAAGCCGCCGTGGCCCAAAATGCCGGGAGAAGAGGATAAACCGGGTATTGGACTTTCGGATAACTGGGATCCGAATGAAGAAATTCGTCTTGGGACGCCGTGAAAAAGTGTTCTGATTGAAGAAACGGCAGAAAAAAGCCCTGAACGCGAAGTCTTAAGTCTTGCGTTCAGGAGCTTTATTTTTATCGATCTATGAAAAACGAAGATTTGTTTAATCCCATTTCACCGATTCGAGAAAACGCAGACTTTCAGGAATTTGAGTTCGGAAAACGGGCGATTCGTCTTCAATAAAATAGTATTTGACTCCGACTTCCTGAGCGGCTTTGAGAATAGCCGGATAATCGGCCTGCCCCGTTCCGAGAGCCACGTCGTTTTCTACGGACGTTCCGCCGGTCAAGTCGCCCTGGACGCCTTTTTTCAGGTCTTTCAGGTGAATCAATGCAAATCGATTCGGATATTTTTTCAGGAGCGCCGCGGGGTCGGCTCCGGGAAAGACCGTCCAGAGAATATCCATCTCGAACGCAACGGTTTCAGGGTTCGTATTCTGGATGATGAAATCAAAAAGCGTTTCGCCTTCTTTACCTTCGGGCCACGGCTGAAATTCGTATCCGTGATTATGGTAGATAAACCGCATTCCTTCTTTTTTCAGATACGCGCCGGCGCTGTTGAACATTTCGACGGCTTTCTGCGCGTCTTCCATATTGAACGGACGCGCGTGCGGGAACCATGCGATACCGACGTCGGTAATTCCAAGAACTTTGGCTTCGCGAATGACTTCGTTCATCTTTTCTTCGGACTGGAACATGTCGGCGCCCCAGTTTTTGGAACCGGCTTTCAGGCCGTATTTATCCAGAAGAGCGCGGTACTCTTCAATCGTCAGGCCGTAGGAGTTTGAGGCCTCGACGTACTTGAATCCCATTTCGGACGCGAGTTTCATAGCCTCTTCGACATTTTTACTGCAGATACTTCGCAGACTGTACATTTGGAGACCTACCGGACCGCGAAACTGTTCGTTCGTACCGACTCCGTGTTCCCCGGCGGCAAGGGAAAACGTACTTCCAATAGAAACGGCAAGAACGGTAAGAATGGTACGGAAAAAGGATTGGCGGAGGGATTTCATTTAGGATTCCTTTCTTGAAATAAACGACATTCGTTATTGAGAATAATGAAGTATTTTAGACGATTCCGCGTATCCTGTCAAGAAGGGGCGGGCAGAGAAATTTTCCTGCGGGAACATTTAGGGTAGCCCGCGCCTTTTCTTTTCTTTTTGCGCCTCCCCCTTGACAAAATCTTTCGTGAGGATTAAACTTATTGAAACGTTATTTTAAATTTTTCATATTCTTCGCGTTCATTTTTTCAGGTCATGTTTCAGAAAATCCTCACAAAATACCTTCTTCTCTGGCTTACCCTTGCGAGCGTTGCCGCTTTTTACTGGCCGCGGTTTGGGATTCCTTTCGACCCGTTTGTTAATCCCAAATTTGAGTTCGCCTGTTTTTCGGTTTCCGCCGCTGAAATCTATATTGCGCTGACGATGCTCATGATAGGCTCGCTGCTTCCTGTGGACGAATTGAAGGCGGTCGCCCGGCGCTGGCCTCAAGTCGTTGGCGGAACATGCGTTCAGTACCTTTCCATGCCGTTGCTGGCATTTCTCGGCGCGTGCGTTTTCCAGTTGAAAGGTCCGTATTTCATTGGTCTGATGCTTGTCGGTTGCGTACCGGGGGCGATGGCGTCGAATATGTTGACGATGATAGCCCGCGGCAACGTGAGCTATTCGGTGGGATTGACCACGTCCGCGACGTTTCTTTCGCCGCTGGTCGTTCCTTTGACGCTTTATCTTGCGATTACCGTGCTCGGCCCGTTTTTTGGATGCACGGACATGGCCTGCCAGAGTTATTTCAATTCCGCGATTGTCGTGAACATGGCGCAAACGCTTCTGGTAACGGTTGTTTCACCCGTCGCGCTCGGTTTCTTACTGGCGAGAATCTCGTCGCGTTGGAACGCTTTCGCAAGGAATTTCGGCGAGATTACCGCAAATATCGTCATCATTCTCATTATTGCGTGCGCAGTGGCGGGAAACCGGGGAAAGGATTTTCCGATCCATATGGTCTGGCCCATGTTGCTGGTCAACTTTGGAGGATACGCCGCCGGCGCATTGGGCGGAAAGCTTATGAAACTTGACAGTCGGAAAATCCGCGCGTTGATTATTGAAGTCGGAATGCAGAACGCCGGTTTGGGCGTCATGCTTGCGGGACTTTATTTTCCGATGTTTCCCAACGTCGCTCTTTGCTGCGCGATGTATACTTTCGGCTGTATGTTTACGGGAATTGTTCTTGTTCAGATCCTGAGAGCGCTTGCAGAACGATCGGAGACCGTAGCGTGACGAAACGCGGAAGGTCGTTTTTTCGCTTTTTGCCGAAAACGAAGAAAAGGTTTTCCGTTAGTGGAAGATTTTGATTTTCGGCTATTCCCGCGCAACGTATTCGCGGGATTTTCAGTTTTGTTTTTTTCTGCGTCAGAAAGACAAAAATGCTTCAACTTGCGCTCGATATTGGAAATACTCGGTGCAAAATCAGCGACGGCGAAACTTGCCGCGTTGTTTCGCACCAGAGATCAGGGTGGCTTGAGGATTTTGGCGAGGCCGTCGTTTCTTTTCACGGTACGGAGTTTCCGCTCGTCTGGTGGGCGGCCAGCGTAAATCGTCCGGCGCTTCGGCAGGTAACGGACTGGTTATCGCGTTCTCGACCTCATGATTTTCTCAGAATTTTGAATTTTCAAAATATTCCGATTCAGATTGACGTGGAATATCCCGAAAAAGTCGGCGTGGATCGTCTTCTTGCGGCCGTGACGGCGAATGAAATCCGCGATCCGTTTCGTCCGGCGATTGTGGTGGATCTTGGAACGGCCGCCAAAGTGGATCTGGTGGATGAAAAAGGCGTGTTTCGCGGCGGCGCGATCGCGCCAGGTCTTCGAATGAGCGCGATTGCCATGGAGCGTCAGACTGACGCGCTTCCGGAGGTGGACGTTATGGAAATGCTTAATTCTATGGCGTTTGATAAAATTCCATCCGTTGGACGTAATACGCAGGACGCAATTCGCGCAGGACTTTTTTGGGGAATGGTCGGAACTATTCGGGAACTGACCGTTCAGACTGCTTCGCAATTGTCCGTTTCGCCCGAGGTCTACTTGACGGGAGGGGGCGCGCGACTTATTCGCGAGGCGCTGGGCGACGGTTTTTTTTATGTTGACGAGATGGTGATGAAAGGAATCCGAACGACAATTCGGCATACGATATGAAATTTTCGGTAACAGTAACGGATCAGCCGATTTCCTTCTCTGAATTTGACTCGCTGACTCAATCTTTTCCGCATATTCATCCCGGATTTTATCCGCAATGGGCGACGGTTGCTGAAAGGGGAATGAGACAAAAACCGTTTTTTCTCAAGGTTTACGGGACGATTTCGGAAACTTCTGAAATTTCTGAAACGCAGGAAAAAGAGCTTGTCGGCGTTCTCCCTCTGATCTGGATGCGAAGTCTGCTTTTTGGCCCGCACCTCATTTCGCTTCCATATGTGAATGTCGGCGGCTGCCTGATTCCGGACGGTCCGAACCGCGCCGAGATTGAGAGACTGCTGACGGATGAAGCCGTTCGGCTGGCTGATTCGCTGCGAGTGAAATATCTTGAGCTTCGCAATATTCATGAGACGGCGCATCCCAAACTCGCGTTTGAGCGTCGCGGCAAAGTACTCATGGAACGGGAACTTCCTGAAACTGCGGACGAACTTTGGAAAGAACTTGGGCCGAAGGTTCGGAATCAGGTTCGAAAGGGAGAAAAATCCGGACTGTACGCGGAATGGGGCGGTTCGGAACTTTTGAATGAGTTTTACGCCGTTTTTGCGGAAACCATGCGCAACGTCGGCACGCCGGTTTATTCCAGAAAACTTTTCGAGGAGATTTTAGTTCGTTTTTCCGACATGGCGGAGATTTGCCTGGTAAAAACTTCCGAGGGTCGTCTAGCTTCCGCCGCGTTGCTGATTCATGGACGCGGAATTACGGAAGTTCCCAGCGCCGGGACGTTGCGCTGGGCGAATGCCGACTGCGCCAACATGTTTCTCTACTGGAATCTGCTTCGGCATAGTATTGAGTCCCGTAACGCCCGCATTTTTGATTTTGGACGCAGTACGATTGGAGGCGGAACGTGGCATTTTAAGAAACAGTGGGGAGCGCATGAAGTACCGGTCGTTTGGAAATACTATGTCCGCGAGGGGAGCATGAACGACGTTCGGCCGGACAACGCGTCGTATGGACTGGCAATTCGCGTTTGGAAGCGCCTTCCCGTCTGGTTCACTAAAATCATCGGTCCCTTGATCGTACGCGGAATACCGTGATGCGGCAGGAAGCGGGATCTGGCCGGATTCCTGCGGAAATTGATGAAAATTTGCAGATTTCGCGGGATTTTGCTTGACATTTCTGTTTTTCGGTGTTCAATAGTAAATACAGTTTGAATAACGGGAGGCGTTCAGGTTTCCCGTAGGCCTTCCTTTCTGAACAGGAGATCCCAAAGTGTTGAATCGTCGTCATTTTCTCAAAACGTCCGCGTTGCTTGGAGCGGGCGCCGGTTTCGTCCCGTATTTCCTCTCAAATCCAGTTCAGGCCTGGTCCGATCCCAGTCAGCGTCTTCGTATGGCGTGCATTGGGGTGGGCAGTATGGGACGTCTGGACATGAAATTTTTTAACGACCTGGTTGACATTGTAGCCGTATGCGACGTTGACGAAGAGTACGGGCTTGCCTCCGTCCTGAAATGCGGTTTTGGGCGGAAAAAGGGAGACGAAGTCATTGTTCCGGAGACGTTTACGGATTATCGTAGAGTTCTTGAAAGACCGGATATCGACTGCGTGATGATCGCTACGCCGGATCATTGGCACACCAAAATCGCGGTGGAAGCGCTTC
>CAZWOV010000148.1:0-6982 GCA_964635645.1 uncultured Planctomycetaceae bacterium
GGGTCGTTTTTTCTTCTTCCAGGGAAATTGGTCCTTTTCAAAATATGGTTTTTCGAGGAGTATCGGGAGATAACGTGTTTTCGGGAGAGGATACGCTGGGGCGTTGCCTTTTCAAAATGAATCTCGGCGGTTTTTTGGAAGGTTCCAGCGGAAATTCAGATTGGGGTTCGCGTGGATTTTCGGTTTTTTCGATTCCTGATTCGGAAAATCCGATAAAATTTCAGGGAAGCTCTCTGCTTAACGCCTGTCGTTCTTTTTCGATTTATTCGCCGCAGATTTTTCCCATGTCTCATGAAAGTAAACCTCTTGAACCTGTCTGGGCCTCGGGAACAAATCTTTCGCGTCTTTCGTCAAAACGGGGCGTCGAACCGTATCTGCAGTCGATGACGGAGCAGATTGAGAAAGAGAATTTGCCTATTTTTGACGATCGCGGGTTTGAATTGGTCGATAGTATCCAGGGAAGAACCTTTACTGCGCTTCAATTTTCCGACGGATCTGGAAGAGGAATTGATCAGGAAAACCGTTTGAATCTCTGGAGTTGTCCCAAATTGAACTCCTGCAGTTATTATTCAGGAATGTTCTGGAACAGTTTAATTGAAAAGAAAGGTAACTTTATTCTTTTTCGTACGCAGGAGCTGGATTGGGAAAGAAAATGGGTTCCGTTCTGCATGGAATTTTCGGAAACGGATTGGGAAGAAGCCGGAGGAGAACTTCCGGAGGCAATGAATGAAAACGGAAATCAACCCGGCGGGACGACGTCGGAGGTTCCTGAAGATTTTTCGCCGTTCGAAACGTTTCGCGGTATTTCTTATGCCGAATTGGCGGCGGCTTTGGAAAAGAAAGGTCTGAATTTTGCTGAATTACGTCGGATTCCTCAATGGGATTCGCGTACCGGAAGAATCGTGGGGGTTCAGGATTGTCCGCAGATGGAAATCATTCCTGTTTCTGAAAACTGCGTTCTTTTATTCGATTTTCTACTGGGATTTGGAAAATTTGATTTTGAGAATTTGAAATTCGACTGGTTTATTGCCTGGAACCCGCGAATCAGCAGGGAAAAGATTCCATACTATCTTTCGAGCGGGAAGTATTTCAGTTCCGTCAAAAAGCTTGCTTTTGTAAACTGGAAACGTCAGGTCGAGATTTTTGATCTGGAAACGGGTAAATTTTTCGTCGTTGAATTTCCCGAGCCGGATGCGAATGATTTTTCAGACGGTCTGAAGATTGTTCCTGAATGGAAATCTGAAGATGGAATCGAGCTGGAACTGTTTTCGGACAAAAGCGGAGCGTTCACGCTCATTTTGGGACGCGGCGAGTATTACGAACCGGCGGAAAGCGAAGAGAGCGAACCTTCCGAACCGGCGGAAAGAAGCCGGGAAATGGAGTCGTCGCCAGAGCGGAAGAATGAGACTGAAGAAACGGATGGTTTGGGCGAAGACGAAAATTCGTCCGGATTTTCAGATTCCGTTCAGAACGCGTTGGTGGAATGCGTTCCGCTTGACGAAGACAGTTTTCCGTTGAATTGCGCGTTGATCTGCCAGTTTGACGCGGAAGGAAAACCGCTTTGGGAAAAATCGCGTTTTGTCCGAAGGTCTTATTTGTTGAGAAGTGTTCCTTCCGGGATTCCCGTTATTGGATTAGGAGGGCTGGAGAGCGTCGTTTCGCGTCGTTATTCAAGGAAAAAAGAAGAATTTACCGTCTGGCGTTTTTTTGACCGTCGGAATGGAAGGCTTATTTACGACGCGAAATTACCGACGGCGCAGATCCTTTTTATGGAAGGGGATCCCGTTGAAAAACGCGCGCGGCTGGTTTTGACTGGAACAACGTTGAACTTTGCTTTTTCGAATGAGCCTTACGGCGAACACGACGTCGTTCAAAGCGATTCGCGCGCGGCGCTTCAAGAACAGATACGCCGTCGAGAACGGGAATTCAAATCTTCGCAGAATTTCATGTTGGCGAATGAACGCGGTCTGGCGGAAGAAAAAAGAGTTTTTGAACAGAAAAAAGATCGAACGGAGGACGAAAACAAATTTTTTGCCGCCCGTTTTTCAACGCTTGAGAAGGAGTTGAACGAGCGCCGCGTTTATCTTGAGGGAGAGGCGAAAGCGATTCAGAAGCTGAAGGATGAATTAGAGGCGGAAAACAAGCGTCACGGCGGTCCGTTGCCCGAGGAGGATTCAGGAGGGACGGGTCGAATGGGCGAAACGGATTCTGCCGAAGCCGCCGGAAGTGAAAAAGCCGTTTGGGGCGACGAGGAAACGTTCTCTTCGTCCGTTTCCAGGCAGGAGACTGCGCAATGACGAGCGGGAATTTTCTTTTTCATTGGAAATACTTTGTTTGGGCCGCGGCGTTTTCCTTTTGGTTGGGGAACGGAAATTCCGGATTAGGGAACGACTCCGGATTGACTTCCGCGGAGAAAAACCAGGTCGTTCAATGCATCGACCGCGGACTGGAATGGCTTGCGGCGCAGCAGCTGCGATCAGGGAGATGGACGGCGAACGGCGGCGAATATCCGACGGCAATGACCGCGTTGGCCGTGATTGCGCTTACTTCGGAGGGGTCCACCACGATGCAGGGAAAATACTCGCTTCAGATCAGACGCGGCGTAGATTTTCTTTTGGCTCAATCCCGGGCAAACGGTCTGATCGGCTCGCAGAGCGACCAGCGCTACACTTACGGACACGGTTACGCGATGCTTGCTCTGGCTCAGATTCTGGGAGAGGAAGAGGATCTCGAACGTCGCGAAGAAATTAAATCCACCCTGATTCGCGCGGTAGAGTTTACCGCTTTTGCGCAGACGAAAGCGGGCGGCTGGGGGTATGTCAGCGCTAAAGACGGCAATGACTTTGACGAGGGTTCGACGACGATTACGCAGGTTCAGGGGTTGAGAGCATGTCGGAATGTTGGAATTCCGGTTCCATCAAATACGATAGAGCGCGCGATTGCGTATATTCACCGCTGCCGGGGGTCTGACGGAGGAATTTTTTACTCTTCCGGCAGCGGTCCTCCGGGAAGACCGGCGATTACTGCCGCGGCCATTGCGTCGCTGTATTCCGTCGGCGAATACGACGATGAAAACGTTCCGCCAATGATCGAATTTTGTAGAAAAAATCTTGACGATATTAACGGGACCGCTTTGGGATTTTGGCATTACGCGCATTTTTATTATTCGCAGGTCAAATATCGGGCGGGCGGCGAGGAATGGAAAAAGTACTATCGCGAGATTGCACTTAAGCTCGTTCGCGAGGCGGAGCCTTCCGGCGGCTGGTCGCAGGGGTTTGTTGGAAACGTCTATACGACGGCCAACAACCTGATTATTCTTCAATTGGAAAACGGTTCTTTGCCGATTTTTCAAAGGTGAAAAGACGGTGGGACGGAGGAACCGCGGCAATTTTCCGAAATCGGCAACGGCGATTCAAGTTAAATTTCTTAAAAGCAAAAGGTTTTCAGGAATTTCTGGAACCGTTAAAGTCAGAAAATCCTGAAATTTTGAAGAAAGCGAGTAAGTTAATGGAAATGACGATTCAGGAAATAGGCGTTCTTCGCTCTCGGATTCAGGAGCAGTTGGCGCAGGTTATTGTCGGCCAGGAAAATGTTATTGAAGAGCTGACGATTGCACTTTTTTGTCAGGGCCACGCCATTCTGGAAGGCGTTCCCGGCCTGGCCAAAACTCTTTTGATCAGCGCCTTAAGCAGAACGATGGATTTGTCCTTCAGCAGAATTCAGTTCACTCCGGACCTGACGCCGGGAGATATTACGGGCGTGGACTTTATTGAGGAGGATCGGAGTTCCGGACGGCGCGATTACCGATTTCTTGAAGGACCGCTGTTTGCGAATGTGGTTTTGGCGGACGAGATTAACCGTACTCCTCCAAAGACTCAGGCGGCGCTGCTCGAGGCGATGCAGGAAAAGCAGGTTTCCGTCGGGCGCGTCCGTCATGCGCTGCCGATTCCTTTTTTTGTGCTGGCAACGCAAAATCCGGTTGAGCAAGAAGGAACTTATTCGTTGCCGGAAGCTCAGCAGGATCGTTTCATGTTCAAGATTCTTGTGAAATATCCGAGTTGGAACGAAGAGTTTGAAGTTGTGCGCCGAACCACTTCAAACCGAAAAATCGAGGTGAAATCGATTCTTGGAACAAAAGAAATACTGGCGATTCAGCAGATGGTGCGCGAGATACCCGTTTCGGAACATCTGATTCGCTACGCTCTTTCAATTGTTCGGCAAACGCGCATAGGGGAAGAGGGGGTTCCGGATTTTGTGAACGAGAATCTTTCGTGGGGGGCCGGTCCGCGCGCGGTTCAGTATCTGATTCTGGGAGCGAAGGCGCGCGCCTTGATTCATGGACGAAATCACGCGACTGCGGAAGACGTCAAAACGCTTGCTTTTCCCGTTCTGCGTCATCGTATTGCGCTGAATTTCACGGCTGAAAGCGAGGGAACGACGACGGATCTGATTATTCAGCGTATTTTGGAAAGTACGCCGGAACGCGAAGACGAACTGCTTAACGACCCGCGGTTCAGGAGAATGTTCCAATAGAAAAAATTCCGTTTTCTGGTTTTTTACCCGACGCCTGAAAATCCGGACGAGGATTTTCTGAATATTTTTGGCGGTCTATTCGGCGTAAGGCCATTTTGCGGAAATCCGCCGTTAGTTTGTGAAATTTTGTCATAAAGACGGAAAGGATACTTGACAAAATTTTTACATCTGGTAGAATTAGCGTCGGTTTTTTTTATTTTTCCTTTTCTCCTTTATTATTCAGAAGGTTGGTTTAAAGTGGCGGACAATAATCCTGTTTCCATTATTCGTAACATTGGTATTGCGGCGCATATTGATTCTGGTAAGACGACTCTCAGCGAACGTATTCTTTTTTATGCCGGTCGAATTCATCGTATGCATGAAGTTGCGGAGGGAGCCGGCGCGACAATGGACTCAATGGACCTGGAACGGGAACGCGGCATCACGATTCAGAGCGCCGCCACGACGGTTCACTGGAAAGAGCGGCAAATCAACCTTATCGACACTCCCGGTCACGTTGATTTCACGGTAGAAGTGGAACGTTCTCTGCGCGTTTTGGACGGAGCGGTGCTTGTTTTGTGCGCAGTGGGCGGAGTTCAGCCGCAGTCGCTGACGATTGATCGTCAGATGCGCCGTTACCGCGTGCCGAGACTGGCTTTTATTAACAAAATGGACCGAACGGGAGCGAATCCGTTTGAAGTCGTTCGGCAGTTGCGCGAACGGCTCGCGTGCAATCCGGTTATGATGCAGTATCCGATCGGAAAAGAACACGATTTCCAGGGGGTCGTGGACCTCGTTACGCGCGAAGCGATTTATTTCGACGGAGCCAACGGCGAAAAGGTCCGCCGCGAACCGTGTCCGGATGATTTGAAGGACGTCGTGGAGGAATATCGTTCGCAGATGCTTGAATCTTTGTCGATGTTCAGCGATGAAATTCTTGAAGTTCTTCTCAGCGGCGAAGAAGATAAGATTACGAACGAGATGATTTTCTCGGTCGTGAAGACGGCGACGCAGGCAGGGTTGACCACGCCTGTTTTCATGGGGACGGCCTTTCGCAATAAGGGCGTTCAGCCTCTTCTGGACGCTATTGTGGAATATCTTCCTTCGCCGACGGATACCACGCCGACGGCTCTGGAATATGAAGAGCCCCACAAGGAGATTGCGCTTACGCCCGATTCTTCTTTGCCGACGGTTGCGATGGCCTTCAAGATTGTCGAAGATCCGTACGGCACGCTTGTTTTCATGAGAATTTATCAGGGAAAATTTAAGAAGGGCGAACAGTACTATAATCAGCGGACGGGTTCCCGCGAGCGTTTCGGGCGAATTGTGCGAATCCATGCGGAAGATCGGATGGAGATAGAGGAAGCCGGCGCCGGCGAGATTGTGGCGATTATGGGACTTGACTGCGCGTCGGGCGACACGTTCTGCAGCGAGTATCCCTACTGCACTCTTCAGAGCATGTACGTGCCGGACCCGGTCATTCAGGTTGCGATCAGTCCGAAGGAACGCGGCGACGCCAATAAACTGGGAAAGGCTCTTCAGCGTTTCCGCCGCGAAGATCCGACTCTGGTTATTTCCAGCGACAAGGAAACGTCCGAGACCATTATGTCCGGGATGGGCGAACTTCATCTTGAAGTCTATATTGAGCGCATTCGCCGCGAGTACAAGGTGGCGGTTGACGTAAGTAATCCGCGCGTAAATTACCGCGAGGCTCCGACTCAGCCGTTTGCTTTCGATTACCGATACAAAAAGCAGACGGGCGGTTCCGGACAGTTCGCGCACATCGTGGGCGAGATTCGACCGCTTCCGGAGGAGGGAACGGACGAGTTCTTTCTCTTTGAAGAGCATATTGTCGGCGGCCGTATTCCGCGGCAGTATATTCCGGCAATTGAAAAAGGCGTTCGTAAGTCTCTGGACAAAGGTCCGGTCGCCGGGTTCCCGATTGTCAATATGCACTATGTGGTCAACGACGGTTCGTACCATGAAGTGGACAGCTCGGATATGTCTTTCCAGATTTGTGCGCAGACGACGATTCGCGAGTATTTCCCCAAAACCAAACCGTGTCTTCTTGAACCGGTCATGAAGATTGCTATCGAGTGTCCGCAGAATTTCCAGGGCGCCGTCGTCGGCGATCTTTCCCAGCGGCGCGGCGTCATCGTGAATACGGAGATGATTCAGGGGTCGGTGCGTATCGAGGGCGAAGTGCCGCTTGCGGAAACGTTTGGATACATGACGGATCTGCGGAGTATTACGCAGGGGCAGGGGACTTTCCTCTTAATGTTCTCGCGCTATAAACAGTTGCCGGCGTATCTTCAGGAAGAAGTTATTCTTGAGCGCAAAAAACAGCTTCAGGGAAAATAATTTCCCACAGTAGCGTTTTTCTCTTTCGATTACGATAATTTATCAGAGAAAGTATTCGCAAAAAAATATGTTTTTTTGCGAATACTTTTTTGTTTTGTACGTCAAATTA
>CAZWOV010000149.1:0-6915 GCA_964635645.1 uncultured Planctomycetaceae bacterium
GGAACGCAAAGCCGCGCCCATACTGGAAATAAAAGGAATTTTTTTCTCCTGAAGCCAGGCCATCAGTTCGACCTTGGGGCTTAATGAATCGATTGCGTCGACGACAAAGTCGGGCTCGAAATCGCGGAAAATTTCATCCATGGCGTCCGAATGAACAAAAATACGCATAGCCTCAACCCGGCAGCTCGGATTAATATCCAAAACCCTTTCGCGGGCGACTTCGCATTTGGGACGATTAATCCTGCTTTCCAGCGCGTAAAGCTGACGATTAATGTTCGAGGGCTGAATCGTGTCGAAGTCGATCAGGCGCAAACGTCCTATTCCGGCTCTTGCCAATCCCTCGACCGCGTAGCTTCCGACGGCGCCCAGGCCGACGACCATGACTTTGGCTTCAAGGAGACGTTCCATCCCTTCTTTGCCGACAAAACGTAAAATACGTGAATATCTTGGATTTTCCAAATCGCACATTTGCAGAAATTTCAGGAATTACGTAGTATGAAAAAGAGGTCCTTCAGAGACGAAGAGACTTTTGGGAATTAAAAAGAAAACCCACCGCAAAACGCGATGGGTTTCCAAATCCGTCCGGAAATCAGTCGTATCGAATCTGTCCCATGATTTTCGAGATAAACTCTTTGTTTGATTTATGCTTGCTCAATTTTTGAGTCAGCTGCTCCATGGCGTCGATTGGATTCATGTTTGCGAGAGTTCTTCGGAGCAGGGTAACCGCGTGAAGCACTTCCGGATCAAGAAGTTTTTCTTCGCGTCTCGTACCCGACATACTGATGTCCATGGCCGGCCAGATACGTCGATCCGCCAGCTTTCTGTCGAGAACCAGCTCCATGTTTCCCGTTCCCTTGAATTCCTGGAAAATCAGTTCGTCCATACGGCTTCCCGTGTCGATCAAGGCGGTTCCGATGATGGTTAGCGAACCGCCCTCTTCAAATTGGCGAGCCGTGGCAAAGAGCTTCTTGGGAATGTCCATTGCTTTGATATCCACGCCGCCGCTCATGGTTCGGCCCGTGTTGCCGACCCATTTATTAAAGGCGCGGGCTAAACGCGTGATGGAATCGAGAAGGAGGAATACGTCGTGGCCCATTTCCGCCAATCGTTTGCACCGTTCAATAACCAGTTGGGAAAGACGCACGTGGCTTTCAATATCGCGGTCGAGACTGCTTGCGACAACTTCGCCGTTGACGGCGCGCCGCATGTCGGTTACTTCTTCCGGACGTTCGTCAATAAGAAGGACGAAGAGTTTAACGTCCGGGTAATTGTCGGAAATCGCGCGGCTGATTTGCTGCATCAGCATCGTTTTCCCCGTTCGCGGCGGAGCGACGATTAAAGCGCGCTGGCCTCTTCCCAGCGGAGTAAGAAGATCCATTACCCTGGTGCTGATTGGTTCCTGGCCGGTTTCCAGCCGATACCAGTGATCGGGAGTGATGGCGGTTAATTCGTCAAAAGGCCGCACATTGATGAAATTCTCCGGATCGTCGCCTTCGACGGTCAGGAGTTCGCGCAGACGGGGCCCCTGATTTTTTCGGCCGGGGGTCATGATTCCGGTGCAGAAGACGCCCTCGCGCAATCCGTAGTGTTCGATTACGTTGCCGGGGACAAAGGGGTCGATAAGCTGCCGCGTGTAGGTGACCGCCGGATCGCGAAGAAATCCATAGCCGTTGGGATGAAGTTCCAGAATACCGGAGATCTGAATTTCGTCCAGATTCTCGCCCGTTTCGGATTTAAAGGGATCCGCCGCGATAATCGGGTCGTTGCTGGTGCGCATTTTGTTAACGCGCGGTCTCATGCGGTTAAAGCGGTAATTGTTGTTTTGATACCCGTTTGCGCCGTAGTGGCCGTACCCCTGCCGGTCGCCGTAGTTTCCGTATCCCATTCGATCGCCGTAATTTTGCCGGTCGCCGTATCCCATTCGGTCTCCGTACCCCTGCCGATCCTGAAAATTCTGTCGGTCGGAGTATCCCATTCGATCGCCGTAATTTCCGCGGTCGTAGTTATTTCTGTCGCCGTAATTTCCGCGGTTGAAGGAAGGGTAACCCCGGCGTTCGTAATTTTGACGCGGCGCGTAATTTCCGCGGTCATGATAGTCGTTTCTGTCCTGATAGTTTTCTCTTTCGCCGAAACCGCCTCGGTCCGCGAAAGAATTTCTATCGTGATAATTTCCGCGATTACCGTAATTTGCGCGTCCGCGATAATTGTTTGCCGAAGCGTAATCGTCGTACTCGGCGTTATCTTCGAATTGCGAGAGAGATGGAGCGTCTTTTTCGTCGGAAAGATTGTTTTCGACGTTGGCGTCATTTGCGAACGATTCGCTCGGCCATGTTTTTTTTTCGAATTCTGCGAATTCGGCTCCGAGAGAATCGGAGACGGTTTCCTGTTTTGAAGACGAAGCGTTTTTTCTTTTTGCCGGACGTTCTTCCTGAACGGCGGAAACGGCGTTCGTCTGAAGCGCAGAGTTCGCGTCAGAATCGACGGATGAAAAAGATAAATCGCTTTCTGCGGTTTGAACTCGTGGTTTTTCAACCTTTTTTTTATTCATTTTGTTTTTGGCGTCCCTTTAAGGACTCAGAGATACTTGAAAATTGTCAAAGCAAGAACGAAGTGATTGGCTTCAGAGCCAAACATCAGAGATGACTTCTTACTGCTTAATGCGGAACATGCAAATTCTGAAATTACGGCGCAAGACGCGCATTCCATGACTCTTGAAATCCGATAGTTCGCCATGACGGTTTGAGGTTAACAACCTGAAGATCTTTGGCGATATTTCAACGATGAAAATTTCCAAAGGGCGATATGCCAAAAGAATCGAGAGTTTCTTTTTAATAAGCAACCTGCCGCAATGTTATCGCGCGGAAGTCAATGGATAAAAGCTGTTCCAGTCCGCGAAACGACTGAATAAAACAGAATCGGACCGACAAGAGCGCCGAGTCGGCGAATTCCATTCATTTGTTACGATTTTATCAAAAAAATTGCTTTTTGTCAAGGAGGTAAAGAAAGATTTTTTGGATTTTTTATCGTTTTGCATAAAATTTTCATGTGAATTCAGGAACGGCGCGCGGGGATCCAGCGATAAAAATTTCGTATTTTGCGCAAATTCAGGGGCTTCGTGATGTTTTGGGGACGCTTTGTTTCATGGCGCTTCATGACGCTTCAGGGGCGTTTTGTGGCGTTTGGGGACGTTTCTGGGACGCGGCGCCGGACGACGGCGTTCTGTTTGAAAGGAAATGAAAAATTCAAAACAGGACGTCTTCTTCTTTTTCCTTCAGAGCCTGGATTTTCCATGGGAGACGCACGTTGAAGGTGGAACCGATTCCCGGAGCGCTTGAAACCGTAATTTCGCCGTGGAGCAGACGGCAAATTTCTCTGACGATGGAAAGTCCGAGTCCCGTTCCGGAATGTTCCCGCGTCATCATGTTCTGCCCGATAGCGGAGGATCCCTGACGGAATTTATCGAAGATGGTTTTGAGGTCTTCTTCCGTCATTCCTACGCCGGTATCGGAGACGGCCATGAGGAAAGAAGATGTTTCCGGATTTACGCAACCGTTTTCATCAAGATTTTCGAGCGTAACGACAATTTTAACGACGCCTCCTTCAGGAGTAAATTTGATGGCGTTGGAGAGCAGATTATTGACAATTTGCTGAAGCCGATTCTGATCCAGATGAACCATCGGAATACCTTTGGGAATTTCGTATGAAAGCGAAATGGTCTTTTTTTCTGCGAGAGGGCGGGCCATATCGCACTGTGCGGAAACGACGTATTCGAGCGAAAAGTCGGTAGGGTGAATTTCCGCGCGGTCGCTTTCCATTTTGGCGAGGTCGAGGACGTCGTTGATCATTGCCAGGAGCATCCGTCCGGACTTTTGAATGTTTTGAACGTAACGTTTCTGGCGGTCGTCGAGCGATTTAATGTCGGCAAGTACTTCGCTGAATCCGAGGATACTGTTTAAGGGCGTCCTGAGTTCGTGGCTCATCGTCGCAAGAAAATCGCTCTTAATGCGGTTCATTTCTTTCAGATGGAGGTTTACCCGGCCAAGTTCGTCGATTTTTTTATCGAGACTTTGATTGGCGCGGCGCAGATCGCGTTGGGAGTTGACCAGGCCGCGAAGCATTCTGTTGAACGCCTGGGCAAGCGATTCGAATTCGTCGCCGGTGTGGAGTTCCGCGCGGACCTCCATATTGCCGTGAAAGACTGCCGTCGTGACTTCGCGAATGTGGCGCAGCGGTCGGATGATAACGTATCGTATCGTAATATAGAATGCGGAAATGCCGAGAAAAACGGTAATGACGACTACCGTCAGCAACATATTCCAAAACCAGTTCATGGTGGATTGGGTTGGTCCGTTGGGAATTTTGACGCACAAAATCGTCATGAGGTCTCCCACCTGGAGGAGTTTTTTGGGCGGAGCGTTTTCATCCCGGTTTAATCTTTCGACCGTATTCAGGTCGTTGTGGCACAGATCAAGGCAAGTCTGTTCGGCGTAAACCGGGCGATAGTAAAGATAGTTCTCGCCGACCATGGCGCCTGCGGGAGAAAGTTGCCGATCTGGAGATTTGCGGGAATTTTCAAACATTTTCCGAATAAATTCATCATGTTGGGGACTGGAGAAGTCGGCGGATGAATTTTCCTGGTTGGACTGGAAAGTTCCGGAAGAATTTGAAGAAACGGAAAGCGTCTGATTTTGAGACGGTTCGGTTTGTTCCGGATTTGGAGTTTCGGCGGATGAAATCGAATCGTTAAAGAGATCCGGCGAGACCATTTCCCATTCGTATTTCTGGTCGGAGAGCTGATCGGTGAGCTGGTTTACTATCCAGAGAAATTCTTTTTTGGATTCCAGTTTCCCCCAATGCTTGATTAGCAGCGCACGGTCTGCAAGCAGGCGGGCGGTGTCCGGATCGCGCTGCGCAACGACGGATTCCGTTACGTACCAGTAGAGGCTGAAACTGACGGTCATGACGCCGACGAGAAACGCGCCGAAAATCAACAGGCATTTTACTTCGAGGCTTGAAAAACCGCCGGATTGGGAAAATCGCCGAATCATATGATTCCTGGACTGGAAAAGGGTTAACGCAGGCGAAAAGGAGAGCGAACGGCGGAAAACGAAGGAGGCGGGACGATATTGAATCGAAGCCTGAACTTCATCGGACAAACGAAAGGTTTGCTGAAAATGAACCGCCTGGAACCGCTTTATTTTTTATTTCTGGAAAATTCTTCGCCACTTTCGCAAATTTTTGATTTTCGCGAGGTTTCGCCGTCGGGGGAGCGCTTGCTTTTTTTATCCTGATCGGGTAAACTGAACGGTAGTCGCGAGGAAACGCCGGTTTGGTTTTTCGGAGTATTGAAGAAAACTTCAGAACATGCCGCGCGGAACGGTTTCAGCCGCCGATTTCCCCGAATTGGGTCGAAACGCTTTCCTCCTTTAGTATTCTCCATAAAGTTGGCTTTGTCAATAGGAAATGCCAAAAAATTTAACTGTTTTTTGAAAATAAAAAAGTATTTTGAAGAATAGGAGTTTGTTTGATGAAAAGAAGCGTCCGGCATAATTTGCGTAAAAGCTGCGTTTTGAGCGCCGTTTTGTTTTGGATTCTGACGGCGGCGTATTGGGGGTCCGGAGGAAGTTTTTTAACGGAAGTCCGCGCGGATGAATTCGCGAGATCTCCAAACGGAAAAATTGAACTGCGATTTGATTGCGAAGACGGCGTTCCGGTTTATTCTGTGAAATACTGCGGGAAACAGGCGGTTGCGAAATCGGTTTTGGGGTTGGTTTCCGAGCCTGCGTTTGGGAAAATGAGTATCGAGAAGATTGAACGCGGCAACGCGGACTCCTCCTGGAAACCGCTTTGGGGAGAATACGCTCGGATTCCCGAGAAGTACGAATCTCTTTCCGTTTCTCTTAAAGACGACGTTGGGAAGGATTTGAACATCCAGTTCCGCGTCTACGACGAGGGGTTTGCGTTTCGATATGTTCGCGGGAAAACGTCCGTCCGGAGTATTTCTTCTGAAAAGACGGAATTTCGTATTCCGTCCGACGTCGTCGTTTATCCGATTAACGGTACGGAAGCGACGTTTCCGGAGGACGGGATGAAATTTGAGGATTTCAAAATGACCTTTCCTCCTTTGACTGGAAAGTTTGCCGACGGAAAAGCTTTTTCTATCATGGAGGCCTGCGCGGCGAATTATCCGCGTTTGCGTTGGGTAAAGAGTAATTCGGGAGCCGTTCAGCCGGCGTTTCAGAAAACGGATTGGGGCGCGGAGAATTCTGAGAACGGTTTTTCTGAAACTCCGTGGCGGGCGATGATGCTTGGAGAGAACGAAGGAGAGCTGGTGGAGCATGAGTACTTCATCTTCAATCTGAATCCGCCTGCGGATCCGGAGGCGTTTTCGTGGGTGAAGCCGGGAAAAACGATCAGTAATGAAATGAACTGCCAGATTCGCAGAGAGCAGCTTTTCAGCATGGTGGATTTTGCCGCGGAGAACGGGATTAAGTATGTTCAGATCGATTGGGGCTGGTACGGAACGGAGTACGTTTATTCAGACGCGGAGTGCGACGAATGGGCAAAGAATAATCCGGAGCACGCCGACGATTCGACATGGCGGGCGAACACGAGGCCGGACCCGCGAAAGGTCGCGAAGGGAAGGATTCCCTATTTTCCGCAGTTTCACGCCAGCACGTACGTGGATATGGACATTCGCGAGCTGGCCGAGTACGGAAAATCGAAGGGGGTTGGAATTTGCCTCTATATTAATGACAGAATGCTCAAGGCCTACGATATTGACGAGCTGTTCGCCGTTTATGAAAGCTGGGGGCTGGCCGGTCTGAAACCCGGTTTCGTCGCGTACGGTTCGGCAAAGGACACGAACGACATACGGCGTTTGGCGGAGATCGCCGCGAAACATCGTCTCTGGCT
>CAZWOV010000150.1:0-6865 GCA_964635645.1 uncultured Planctomycetaceae bacterium
GTTTGAGAGCGCTCTGGAAAGTATTTGCGCCGACCTGGCTCGATCGATCCCCAACGACGGAGAAGGCGCGTCCCACCTGGTAACGATCAACGTTAAAGGCCTGAAAACCGAAGCCGACGCCCGGCATATTGCGCGGCTGGTCGCCGAAAGTCCCCTGACAAAATGCGCTCTTTACGGCAACGACCCCAATTGGGGACGCATCATGTCTTCCGCCGGATATTCCGGCGTCCCCTTCGACGTAAACAAAGCGACGCTGCACATTAACGGAGTTCTCGTTTTCGCAAACGGCTCGCCAACGGACTTTAACGCGGCGGAAGTTTCCAGCTCCATGAAAGCCAACCGAGAAATCGTCGTCGATCTGAAATTTGGCGAAGGACGGCAGGGGTGCCGATTCTGGACGTGCGACCTGACGACCGACTACGTCCATATTAACGCGGACTACCATACCTGAAAAACTGTCTCTCCTGAAATTCCCCGCTCTTCAGCGGGGAATAGCCAATCAATAACAGAAATCGATCTGGATTCAAAAATCACAAACAAAAAGTTCTCAATTCAATCTAAAACCGAGAACTTTTAATTGTTTCCGCAAATCTCAAGTAAAAAAGTTTATTTGCGCCATTAATCTTTCTTCAATCTTCATCCTGCTCTTTTTTCCTCAATTCATATTCGTCAAGCGCATCTATCACTGCGGATTTAATACATTCATGAAAGGCCTCTGCCAAACGCGCCGTAGCGGTGGCGGAACGGGATAATTCATTCACTATCGCGCGGTCCAGAAACTTACTAAGCGGCTCGTCGAGTTCTTTGATTCTGGCCTGAACGGATGAATCAAGCGTTGTGGTAATCTGTCGGCGTTTAGGTTTCTCCGAATTCATTTTTTTCTCCTTATCATTGTTTCTTAACGTTGTTTCACACAATCAATGAATTTGAATATAATCCCTCTTTTCTTGAATTATATCCAAATTTTTAAATTTCGCAATAGGGCAAAGCTATTACTATTAAAAAAACAGGAAACCTGATTAAAAAATTTTGTATTTTAAATTAAAATTTCAAATACTTCATTCTTTCAACCCAAAACTCAATCGCAACGTTCTGTCAACCCCAAAAACTCAAATACTTCATTCTCATTTCTAAAAAAAGCCAAATCTATTTCAGATTTGGCTTTTAATTTTCACTTGTTTTTCAATTAAGATTTATCTTTCATTTCTTCGAAGGCGGCGCATCAGGAAAACTCCTCCAATCCCCAGCATAATCCACGCGGTCGGCTCCGGAACAGAATTCCCGTCAAGAGCCGCGACATAAAGCGCTCCGTCTTTCACATAAGCTGAAAGTCTGCCATTTTCATACGTAAATTGAAAACTATCCGCAAAATTGATATTTTTCAAAACGCTGTCCGTCAGCCCCGTCGCGGTAAGAACTTTAAATTCGTCTCCAAATTCCAGAGAAACATCCGAGCTTCGCGGCAATATAAAAATGTCCGATTCCTGCAAATCAACGCCCCCCGTTATCCGCAGCATGTCGGAAGAACCGTTTTCACCAATTTCCAGACAGATCGCACCGGCGGTCAATTTCAAATTTCCGTCGAGAGTAAGCGTCGAAATGGAACTGTCGCCAGGCGCGATGGTCAATCCCGCGGTATCGATATTTCCGACGATTCGTCCGTTTCCGCCAAGGGTTCCGCCGGTAAGCGCGGCCTCGATAACGTCCGTAAGCCGCCAGCCGTCGTAATTCACAATCAGCGTCCCTTCGTCCGCAATACTGAACGTCGAGGGATATTCTGCGGAAGGCGTGTTGGCGGAAGTAAAGTTGGCGGCGTTTTCCAGTACCAGCTTCGCGCCGTCCGCAATGGAAACGTTGACGCCGTAATACGTATTTCCGCGATTCTGCTCTACCAGTTTTCCATCTCCGCGGAAACAGACGGTTCCCTCCTGAATCTGGAGCTCTCGATATTTGTTTTCGCCTTCCAGATAAAGCGTACCGGCTCCCGTCTTCCGGAAACCGAGAGACTCGGCCGTTCCGTTGTACACGTTGCCGGATATGGTCAGCGAACCGTCCGCCTCCTGAACGTCGACGGAACCCAGTCCGCTATCGTAGAGAGTAATCTGCGATGAAATAGACGCGCGAGCGTTCTCGCCCTGAACGCGAAGCGCCTGAGCGCCGTTTCCGCGGAAATTGAAATACCCGCCGTTTTCGCTCGAAATCTTCCCGCCGCCGATAAAGGTAATTCCATGATTGTTTCCGATAGAGCAATCCACGCCGGCAATAATCAGCTCGCCGCCGTCGTAAATCGTCATCGTTCCCCCATGGTCGCCGACGCCCTTTTTCGTAAGCTTCAGAACTGCGGAGTCCCCCGCCTCTGAACCGACGGTAATCGCCGCGTTATACTTCACGCCGGCATACGACGTATTGTCAACGCGGCGGAATTTATGGTTCAGATTGACGGTTCCGGAAACGACGTTCAGCGTTTCAAGCGAATTATTGGCCGTATTCAGATTCACAACCGCTCCGTTGGAAACAGTCAAAGAAGTAAATCCGGTCGTAGAGGACGCAAGATTCTCGTCGGACGCGTTCGCCGCGCTGCCGACGGTCATCGTTCCTCCCGTTACCTCCGCCGCGCCGGAAATGGGCGCGTTCCCCTGAATGATCAGCGCGCCCGCGCCCGTTTTCACAAATCCCTGATCCCCCGAAAGCTCTCCCGTAATTTCCAGCGTCCGATTTTCACCGGGTTGGAAAGTCAGCCGGCCGGAAGGATTCCGATAATCGATATTCGCCGCGATCGTCTGAACCGCCGCCGATTCGGCCGCCGTCGCCGTTCCAAAATTTACGTAATAGTTATTTGTTTCCGTTCGCTTCGCAAAATAAAGCGTTCCGAGCGTATCTCCGGAGCTGGCGACGCCGCCGTTGAAATTATATCCGCCGCCCTTCTGGTGCGTCTGGTCAAAACGGATCCGGTATCCGTTCGTTTCCAGAACGCCGTTGAGATAATACGTTCCGCCGTCGCGCAGTCCAATCAGCGAATCGCCCGTCGCGGTAATGGAACCGTTAAACGTATTAACTCCATTCACAATCATCGCGCCGCGCGGATTGTCGCCGCCAGCCTGATTACCGTCTCCGGAAATGATGAAGTCCGCGTCGAAAGTTCCGCCGTACCCCCAGAAAGCCGTACCGTCGTTCACGATGACGCGGGACGCGCCGCCAAGCGTATTTGCATGCAGCCGAGCGTGCCGCGACAGCTCCAACGTACCGGTAAATCCGGAGAGATCGGAGACGTAATCGTTTTTGTTCTGCGATCGCGCATGGTCTGCTTCCAAAACAAGTTTTCCGTTCCCCAAGATAGGATTTTGGAGCGTATTGTCGCTATTGAACTGATTGTGCCAGATAAGCGTTCCGTTCTCGTTAATCGTAATCGCGCCGGTCCCAAGAGAGTATTTTTTCTCCGTAACATCCGTACTCAGATACGTTCCGTCGTCCTGCATCCGAACGGTTCCTTCATTAATCGTAAGCCCGCCGGAGAAAGTATTCAACCCCGCGAAAACGAGCGTACCCGCGCCGTCCTTCACGACTCCGCCGTTCCCGGAAATAACGCCGGTAACCGTAGTCGTTAATCCCTCTTCCGGCGCAAAAACCATTGCCGTTGAGAGATTATTCTGCTGAATATCCGCCGCGATCGTCTGGTCGCTCCCTACCGCCGCAAATTTCAGCTGAAGGGTTGACGTACCGGATTCATGCGTCGCGAAAAAGCGGTTTCGATTATTGATCGTTCCTTCCGTAACGTTCCCCGTCATGGTAATCGAACCGCCTTTAGACACGGTATTGGCAATATAAAGCGTATTCCCATTGAGAATCAGATCGTTCGTAAACCGCGAATTAATCGCGTCCGCCAAACCGATGAGAGAATCCGACTCCAGCGTCATCGTTCCAGAAAAGACGGTACTGACGTTAATCCGAATCGCGCCGCGTTCATACCCGTCTCCGCCGGCCCCGGCTCCGTAACCGTTGAGAACAAAGCTGTTCTTTATTTCTCCGGATTCACACCAGAATTCCGACCCGTCTTCCACTTTGACAGCAGAGATCTTTTCAAACTCCGCATTACTCCCATTCATTTCCAGACGCGCGTTATTACCAAGCTCCAGAACGCCGGTAAAATCGTCAAGTTTGGACAGCAGACCGTAATTCAGGTTGCCGTGCTCGGAACGCCGTTCGATACGCAGCGTTCCGGCGCCGGTAATCGTATTCGTCAGAGCGACAGCGTCGCCGCTCGTATTCGACGAGGCTATTCCCCATACCAGCTTCGCCCCTTCCGCGATCGAAACGGTTCCCGTTCCCAACGGCGTGTAGTTCGCCGAAGTCGCGCCGCCCGCGTCGGCGTAAACCGTGACGGTTCCTTCCGCAATCGACAAGCCGCCGGTGAAAGTATTATTGCCGGTAAGATTCAAAACGCCGACGCCCCGTTTCTCAATCCCATAGTTTCCTGAAATAACGCCGCCAAGCGTAAACGGGCCCGCGTCCGCAACGCCGAACGCCGTATATTCCGTCAAAGCAATCGGATCGCTGGAATTCGCCGTAACGTCGATATTCGCGCCGTAAGAAACGGCTCCGCCGAACAAAAGAGACCCCATACCCAACATTGCGCGAACCGCAAGCGACGCTCTGGAAGCCGATCGAAATGACGAAACGGAAATAAATCTGGACGAACGCATTTTTAACCTCAAAATACAGAAAACAAAATTCAAAATAAAAAATATCGTTAGAGATATAGATTATTCCAAGTATTAAAAAAGTCAAGGAAAAAAATTCTAAAAGAATATGAAAATTCAAAAAAATTCGACATTTATTCTTCTTGTTTCTCTCATATTTCACAATATCGGCGCAACAGGAAAAATCGTTAAATCCACCGCGTGAAACCGCTTTTTCTTCAGTCAGACGCTTTCCCGCCGTCCGTCCGCAAGATTTTCCATTAAGCCCGTTCACAGTCCGTAAGTTTCTCATTGAACGCGTTCAGCGTCCGCGAGTCTTTCCATTGGGCCCGTTCAGCGTTCGCAAGATTTTTTATTGAACCCGTTCGCCGTCCCCTTGTTGAAAATTTCAGACGCCGGAACGGGAAAGAACTTTCTCCGTCTCCTTTTCGCCGATCTCTTCTGCGGAAACCTCAATTTGACGGCCAAAACGCCAGATCAGGATCAGCATGACAAAAAGAATTACCCGCGAAACCGGCATCGCGGCCCACACGCCGTCTATCGAGAACCAGACGGGAAGCGCAAACAGACAAAGCGGAAGCGCAAAAAAACCGTCGCCGTAAATCAGAATCGACGATTTCACGATCTGTTCCGTAGACTGGTAATAGTAGCTCGCAACGCGGATTATCCCAAGAAAAAGAAAGGCCGTAGAGCTGACGAGGACTCCGCGAATCGCCAGCTCTGCCGTTTCGCCGTCCAGAGCGCACCACCCGGGCAAGAACTCCCGCAATACGCAGCACAGAAAGAACATCGCAAATCCCAGCCAAACCGAACTCCAGCACGCCATTCGCCCGATATGCCGTTTTCGTTTATGCTCTTTAGCTCCGTGAAGAAACGCCGTAATCGGCTGCATACCAGCCGCAAGCCCCGTCATTAAAAGAGAACCGAACGCCTCAAGCGTTGAGAGCAGCGTATAGGCCGCAAGCCCCGTCTCGCCGCCGTAACGAAGGGCCTGATAATTGTGAAGCATGAGCATCAGAAGAATCGCCAGCACATTGCCGAAAATCGGAATCCCCGTCGCGACGATAGAATAAATCGAGCGCAGACACGGCGCAAAACACCGGCAGGTAAAGCGAAGCCGCGTCCGCGAGGAAAAAAAATACCAGACGATAATCAGACAGGCTAACGCCTGACTCGCAATCGTCGCCCACGCCGCCCCCCAGGCTCCCCACGAAAAATAAATAATAAAGAGCCAGTCCAACGCTATGTTGCACAGAAGCCCCGCGATCTCCACGCACATCGCAAGCGTCGGATTGCCGTCGTTCCGCATGATCGCCACGCCGCCGAACATGAAGACGCCTACCCCCGCCCTCCAGAGCATCGGCCGCGTATATCCCAGCGCGTAAGGCATTAATACGTCCGTCGTTCCAAGAAATTTAAGAATTTCCGAATGAAAAAACAGAAACGGAACCATGAGAAACGCCGTGACGGCGACCTGAAGCCAGGTCAGCGTACAGAACGTCCGCTGCGCTCTCGAAAAATCCCGTTCGCCATGCGCCTGCGCAATGAGTACCGCCGCTCCGGACCCAAGCATGTCGGCTATCGCCTGAAAGAAAAACACGATCGGCCATGAAGTCCCAAGCGCCGCAAGTCCGATCTCGCCGATACCGTGACCAATAAATATCGTATCGACAATACAGAACGAACCCGCGATAAGCATACTCGCCATCGACGGAATAACATATTTCAGGAAGAGATTCAGATCCTTTGTCTGCGTCTGGTCCTTTGTCTGGTCCATATCAAGCGTCCTCTCAAAAAATATCAGATCGTTTTCGGCCATACCAAAAGTTGAAAAGTAAATACTCGTCCGAAACCCAGATAAACTGACGTCAGAAATTTAACATGGTAAATGCGTTTTATTATATAAAATTTTTATTTTCTGTAAAGGAGGGGCGTTTTCATCCCGTTTCCAGACTAATTGGAAAGATTTTCCGAAAAAAACGATTATCCCTGTTAAAATTTCCAGATTCTTCCTGATTCTTCCAGAAATTTCAGGAAATTTTATTGACTCCCCTTTATTTCCGAATATACTGTGACATTAATGAAATTTAATATTATTTTATTCATGAAAATTCTGGAGTTTTTATGCGGTTTTCCAAATTGATTTTGAAAAAAATGATTTCATCCTG
>CAZWOV010000151.1:0-6865 GCA_964635645.1 uncultured Planctomycetaceae bacterium
GGACCATTTACTTCTTGCATGGGCTGGAAATAGTGGGACTGATTCCTTCTGTGGCCGTCGCGCTTTTTCTGGCGTTTTCCGGCGTAGGAGGCTACTTTTTTCTGCGGGGAATTTTCTGCCTGTTAATAGAGTTGGGGATTAAGTTCCCCTTCCAGATACTGAAAGAGATTGAAAGAATACTGAAGGGCGTTGAGGACGCTTCCTCCCGCGCTCCCAACGCCGCCCATGGACGCGTTGCCGCCGAATTTCAAAAGAACGGTCCGACAAATCCAACAAATCAGAGCTCCTTTGAGATTCCCAATCCGCCGCCCATAAGATAAGCCATGAGACGGGTCGAAGAGACGAATCCATGCTGAAATTTCGTCAAGGAAATATCTTTCACCAAACGCCTCTCCGGAACAGATTGAACCGCAAAACGGACTTAACCTGAAAGAAGGAGTTGTTGAGAATGAAGTCGTAGAAAGCGTAATGCGATATTTGCAACATGCTAAAAATCATAGAAGTTTTTGAAAAATAAGCAATAAAAGTAAACCGATGGAGATAGGCGAGACTTTGGATACGAAAAAACTGGACGAGTGGAGTCGTTTGTTGCTGGATATGACCCGGAGAAATAAATGGCTTAATTGCAAAGACGACAACAAAACCATAACGATTTTGTCCCCGGATCCAGACGTTCTGTTTAAGGAAGTTGAAGGCGGTTCGGCGTCTTTTGAGATATCGTTTTACGACGAGTATGAATTTTCAGCGCAGAAAAAAGAGTGTGCAAAACAACGTTCCTCAAAAGACAAACGGCAAAGCAGGATTTATATTTCTAAAACGAAAGAATCAGGCATAGAGCTGATAAATAAAGAGTCGCGCGACAACATTGAGGAAAAAGGGGTTAATGTTGCATATCTGGCTTTCGGTTCCATTTACTGGCAGGAAAAAGACAAAACGGGAGATAATCTTTGCGCTCCCGTTTTGTTTGTGCCGATTCGGTTGGAAAAGAAATCCTTATTGTCTCCGTATAGTATCCATACTGAGGGCGAGGTTGAGGTTATTGTCAATCCAAGCTTTTCCTATATGTTGGAGAACGAATATGGAGAAAAATTACCCAAGTATGACGACGGCGAGGGACTGATAAACTATCTTGAAAAAGTCAAAAAACTTATTGAAAAAGTCCAGTGGAAGGTTGCGAAAGAATGTAAAATCGGCGTTTTTTCATTCAATAAGATTCAGATGTATCGCGACCTTAAAGATAATAAGGAGATAATTCTTAAAAATGACAACGTTCGAAGGCTTCTTGGCGAGTCGGTTGACGTTGGGGAAAAGTTTGGGGATAACAATGCAAAGAAACCTCTTAAGAATCCGTTGATTGAGCTGCACAACGTATTGGACGCAGATTCCAGTCAAATTGAAGCAATTAAAATGGTAAAATCGGGAAAGAGCTTTGTTTTGCAGGGACCTCCTGGAACCGGTAAAAGTCAGACGATTGCCAACATTATTGCGGAATGTCTCTGTGATAAAAAGAACGTTCTTTTTGTTTCTGAAAAGTCAGCCGCTTTGAATGTCGTGTATGAGAAATTGAAAGAGACTGGGCTTGCGGATTTGTGCTTGCAGCTTTACAGCGACAAAAAATTAAATAATAGGAACGTTGCTGCAGATATTTGCCATACGCTTGATTTGGAGGACTCCGTCGCTCCGGCCAATGATGAAATTGAAGCCTTAAAAAAGGAAATAGATTGGTTAAACGTCTATGCCGAAACGCTTCATGATAAGCGCGTTATTAAAAAGAGTCTGTTTGAGATATATGGGGCTTACGCTGGATTGCGCTCTGAACCGGATATAGAATGGTTTGACGATAAAATTTTTTCTAAAGGTAAAGAGTATCTGGATGAAACAACTAGATTGTTGGAACAGTATGTGGGATATATTCCGTCTATTGGAAATGATTATCGTAAGTACCCGTGGTTTGGGTATTGTTATGACTATACTGTAAAAGCGCGGAACGACGTCAAAAATGACCTTACGAAGGCCAAACAGATTTTGAGCGTTTTAATTGGTTGGCAAGAGAATATACTCAAAAAATACGGAATACAGTGTTCCAGTATCATGGACGCAAAAGAGTGGAAGAATAATTTCTACCTGTTTGCAAATTCCCGGATTATCACGCCGTGGCTTCTGAACAAACAAATTTTTGACAAAGTAAATTTGAAGATCAATAAATTAAAATCAGTGAGTTCAAATATTCGTACGTTGCAATTAAAATTGGAAAGAGAGTTTAACGACGATATTTACAAACTTAATGGAGAAGAATGTTGTGAGAAGCTGACGGAGCAATTTGGCGAGAAGGGGTGGTTAAGATTGTTCAGTTTGGAATATCGTCGGCTGATTACTAAATTGCGTTCATGTAAAAGAAATGGCAAAAGAATTTCTTACGATGAAGCCGTTAAGATGATGAAAGATCTTAAGGAATATCAGGAAAAAAGGAGGGAGTATGATAATGAGGAAGAGTGGATTAAAATTAAGACGTATCTGGGGGCGGATTATAAAGGCGTTGACACAGACTGGGATTATGTGACTGCCCAAATGGAATATCTGGAGCGTTGTCATCGTATTTCTTTCGGCAAGTTGGAGGATTTGGATTTATCTTCCGAGCAGAAGGTTTTTGAATATCGTAAAGTTTTTGAAGATTATTGTGAAAAGATTGCAGACGTTCTTGACGACTGGGAGAAAATGGAGAAACGCATTACCGGTTATTTTGACAAGAAGATTTTGAATATCGAAAGCGAACCGTCTTCTCGGCTGTTGGAACGGTTTGACGCTTGTTTGAGCAGGATGGGAGAATTGGATACCTGGCGTCAGTTCAAAGATTTGCTGAGACTGGTGAACGAGAAACAGATAATGTCTTATTTACATCAGGTTATTGAGGAAAAATTAGAACCGGAACATATTGTCGGCGCTTTTCAAAAGCAATTTTATTTGCAGTGGATGGATAAGATTTGGGAGGAAGAGCTGAAGAATTATAATCGAATTTCTCTGGATCAGGCCGTCCGTATATTTTCGGAAAAGGATAAAAAACAGTTTGAGGTCAACCGGGCTAAAATTCGAGCGGAGCTGTTTAAACCAATCGTCTTCTTGCGGAATAAGAATGACGAGCTGCAATGGCCAGCGCTGAGAATTTTACGTGAAGAAAGTGAAAAAAAGCAGAAGAGGAGAAAAAGCGTTCGCGCCTTACTTGATGAAACTGGCGAATTGGTCCAGACGTTTATACCGTGTTTTTTGACGTCTCCGTTGAACGTCGCTACATTCCTTGCGCCTAAATCTGATCTTTTTGACGTCGTTATATTCGACGAGGCCTCGCAGATTTTTCCGGAGGACGCTATTGGGGCGATTTATCGCGGCAAGCAATTGATCGTTGTGGGCGACCGGAAGCAAATGCCCCCTACGAATTTCTTCAAAGCTTCCAACGAATCGGAGTATGATGAAGAAACTAAAGACGTAAAAGACTTTGAATCTATTTTGGATAAGTGTTTGACTTTTATGTCGGAGCGTAAGCTGCTTTGGCATTATCGCAGCCGATCGGAACAGCTTATCGATTTCTCTAACCATTGTTTTTACGAGAGCGAACTTGTGACGTTTCCGTCTTCTAAGGAAGAGGGGGCAGGAAGCGGCGTGGAATACTTTTATGTAGACGACGGCGTTTACGACAAAAGTATCAACGTGAAAGAAGCGAATTTCATTGTCGATTTGATTTATCAAAATATTGAAAAATATCCGGATCAGAGTCTTGGCGTCATTGCCTTTAATCAGAAACAACAAGATTTGATTGACAAATTACTTTTAGAACGAAGGATAAAAAACAAGGAAAAAGAAGAGTTTTTTAATGAAGATAATAATGAACCCTTCTTTATCAAGAATCTTGAAAACGCACAGGGCGTTGAAAGAGATAGAATTATTCTTAGTATTACGTATGGTAAAGACTCTGAAGGACGTTTAAGGCATTATTTCGGCCCGTTGAATAATGAAGGCGGAGAACGAAGATTGAACGTTGCTATTACCCGTGCAAAATGTAACGTTCAAGTCGTTTCTTCCATGCATTATTCGGATATTGACGTCGCGAGAGTGACTAACGAAGGGCCAAAGTTGCTTCGAAAATATCTCGACTATGCGGAGAATGGAAGTATTGCGTTGAAACGCGACGTCAGCGTCAGCGATTCCGATAGTTTTGATTCGCCTTTTGAAAAGGAGGTATGCGAATTCTTGCGCGATAATAAATTTGCCGTAGATACGCAGGTCGGTTGTTCCCATTTCCGTATTGATCTCGCCTTAAAACGACCCGGACCCGACAGCTCCGATTATGTTCTTGCGATAGAATGCGACGGAGCTACCTATCACAGATCCAAAAATGCGCGCGACCGGGACCGCTTAAGACAAAAAATTTTGGAGGATAGAGGTTGGACGTTTTACCGTATCTGGTCTACGTTCTGGTATCGGAATCCGAAAGAAGAGAAAAAGCGTCTTTTGGAGGCTGCCAACCAGGCGCTTAAGGCAAAATAGACAAACTCAAAAGATTTTGAAAGAAGTTAAAGGCGATTTTGACGTTGAATTCCATTTCGGAAGAATTGCTTCGAGAGCGTCTCGTTAAATGCGGCGTCGTGGGCGCGGATAAGGGCGCGCACGGAGAAGAAGGCTTACGAGAAAATGGAATAGAGGAAATGAAACGGGCCAGTGAGTCGGGACGCGGCTTTCCTGGTCTTTTGCGTTTGGTCCCGGTTGTTTTTTTTTGGTTTTCGGGTATAATATGGCAACCGCGTTTTTGCGAGCGGTTTTTTTCAAATGCGAAAAACGCTCTGGAACGGGTATTTTTTCTTTTGTCTATCGTTTATTTTTTAATAGAGGGAAGTTTAAGATGTCAGACTCGTCGAAAACGCTTGCCGCATTGGAAAAAGCGGCGGCTGAAAAGCTGATTACGGAAACCGCTTTGGAAAATATCCGTCTCTGGCTTACTGCGCCGCAGTACGCGCAGTATGTTGCGACGATAGAAAAACTTGTCGCTTCTTCAGAGTGGAAAGCGTTGGACGACGCCTTCTGGACCGTAATTCCGTTTGGTACTGGCGGTCGGCGCGGAAAAATGTTTCCCGTTGGAACAAACGCCATAAACGACGTGACCATTGGCGAGAGCGCCCAGGGGCTTGCGTCCTATGTTCTGGATTATCTTAAGTCGGTGAGCGCGACGCATCGTCCGTCCTGCGCAATCGCGTACGATACGCGCCATCGTTCCCGGGAATTTGCGGAGCTTTGCGCGGGAATCATGGCGGCGAACGGATTTAAGGTCTGGTTCCTTGACGGTTATCGAAGCACGCCGGAAATGTCGTTTATGGTTCGTTTCAAGAAGTGCGACTGCGGAATTATGGTCACAGCCAGTCATAATCCGCCGAGCGACAACGCGGTGAAAGTCTACTGGTCGACGGGCGGTCAGGTTCTTCCGCCGCACGACGTGAAGATCATTGAAAACGTAATGTCGATGCAAACGGTTAAAACCGCCGATTTTGCGCAGTCGCTTGCCGCTGGGGATATCGAATACTGTCAGGACGAAGTGGATAAAGCGTTTATCGACGCCGTTCTTTCCGTTAGCAAACCGGGACCACGCGACCTGAAGATCATCTATTCGCCGCTTCACGGCGTGGGGAGCAGTTGCGTTTTGCCGACGCTTGACGGGGCGGGATTTAAAAATGTTCAGCTTTTTGGTCCGCATGCAGAACCGTCCGGCGATTTTCCGAACGTGCCGAATCACGTGTCTAATCCGGAAAATCCGGCTGTTTTTGATCTGATTATTGAAGAGGCGAAGAAGCAGGGGAACGTCGATCTGATTCTTTGCACGGACCCGGATTCCGATCGCCTTGGAGTTGCGGCTCCTCTGCGGTATGATTCAGACGCTGAATGGAAAACGATAACCGGAAACCAGATCGGCGTTCTTATGGCGGAATACCTGCTTGAAGAGATGAAGCGGAACGGGACGCTTACGCCGGAGCATTACGTCGTGGAAACGCTCGTGACGACTCCTTTGCTCAAGAAAATCGCGGACGCCTACGGGGTGCGTACGATTCGTGATTTGCTCGTAGGATTCAAGTTTATCGGCGGCGCGATTGAAGAGAACGATCCGAAAAAATTTGTTCTTGGAATGGAGGAGTCTTACGGATTCCTTGTCGGCGATCATGCTCGAGATAAGGACGCGGCCGCGGCGGCTCTGGTTTTCTGTGAGATGGCCGCTCGCGCGAAGGCGGAGGGGCAGACGATTCATCAGAAACTTGACGCGATTTATGCGAAGTACGGCAAGTATGCTGAAAAAGCGTTCTCTATCGTAATGGCGGGTTCCGATGGAATGGCGCGGATGGCGTCGTTATTGAATCATTTTCAGAACGACCCTCCGAAAGAACTGGCCGGTATGGACGTAGTTTCGGTGGAAGACTATGAAAACGGTACGGTTCTTGACGTTCGAACGGGTAAAAAGTCGCCGCTTTCCGGGCCGAAAGGCAAGCTGGTTATTCTTCACCTCGCCGCCGAAGGAAATTACGTCGCGGTTCGTCCCAGCGGTACGGAGCCAAAGGTCAAATTCTATCTTTTCGCCAGTCTTCCGCCTGGCGCGGAGGGAGACGTTTGCGAACGTCTGGACATGCTGGAAAAGGCCTTGAAGCAGGATTAAGGCTTTTAGGAAATGAAAATGAGGACCGCGGCGTTTCATTCGTCGCGGTCTTTTCTTTGTTTATCGCAGTTTTTGCGTCGCGTATTTTCAGCGACGCAGTTTTTCAGACGCGGTTCAGGCAAGCGCCGGTTTGAATATCGCGACAAATGGACCGGTAAAAAGCCGACATGAAAGAAAGCT
>CAZWOV010000152.1:0-6821 GCA_964635645.1 uncultured Planctomycetaceae bacterium
TTCCCGTTTCGTATGCGGCGCTTGTGGCTTCCACTTCCTTCTGGGCCGCGACGCGGCGATTGAAGTAAGTCTGCGCAAGGACGTAATTGTCTTCCAGATCACGAACGGCATGAGCGAGACGGTGCGTAACTTCCAGTTCCTGTTCCTGCAGAAGAGCGCGGTTTCGGGCCAACGCCAGTTCCGCGTTTCTGACGGCGGAACGTTCGCGTCGGAATCCAATCGGCACGGTAAATTCAGCCCCGATCAAACCGCTCCACAATCCGTCGTTCGCCAACATTCCCACAGCGCTGTTGCTTCCGCCGTTAACGTCCCAGTAATGTTCGCTTCCGCCGCCAACAGAGCCTCTTCCAACAAGATCGAGAGTCGGGAGAAGGAAGTTTTTAGAGGCGAGCAATTCCAGTTCGGATTGTTTAATGACCCACTTCTGACGCCGCAGTTCAATGTTTCTGCTCATGCATTCGGTATGCGCTTCCGTCCAGTCAAACGAAATCTTCGCAACGCTCGGCTCGTCGCTCGGTCTGAACAGTCTTCCGTCCGCGCTGGTCAGTCCGATGATGTATCTGAAGTTCGCTTCCGCTTTGTAGAGAGAATCCAGAGCCGATTCAACGGAACCTTTGAACATGAAATACTGCTGTTGCGCCTGAGCGCGTTCCTGCGCGGAACCTCCGCGGTACCCGGATTCGTACTTGGCCTGCGCCTGCCGCCAGGTTTCCAGAGCCTTGTTGCGTCCGGCCACGACCGAGTCGAGGCGTCGATAAGCAAAATAGAGTTCCCAGTACGCGCGTTCAATATCGACGGCCAAATTACGGACGGAGGACTCGAAATCAACGAGAGAAATATCCGTTCGCAAGCGCGCAATCATCACGCCGTTATAGAAACCGGGCAACGCGCCGGGTCCTGCAATTCGATTAAACTGCGTTCCCGCGCCGCGCAGCAAAGGCTGTCGAAATTCAACTTCCAACGCCGTATTGTACACGCCGTCGACCGCAAGAGACGAAGAATTGGACCAGGTGTAATCCGAAGTGAGACTTGCCGTCCAGGTGCCGCCGGTCGCGTTCGTCTTCTGCAATTGCGTGGAGAAGGAGCTTCCGCGCGTTTTCAGACGTTCCAGCCGTCCGTTACTCGCCAGGTTTTCAAGCGAACGATTATCCTGAAAAGACAGCGTACTTGACCATTGCGTATCGAAATCCGCAAGAACGGCTTCCACGCCGTAACGACCGTCCGATTCGGTAATCGCCGGATTATAGATGGTAGAGGCGCTGGAAGGATTCGTAACCAACGAGGATGGCTGACCGCTGGAACCGTTGGCGCCATAGGAAACGCCGCCAAGATTTCGGATGACGGTACTGTTGTACAAACCGCAACGAACGGCTTCTTCCAAAGTAATGTTAACGATTTCCTTACCTTTTGAGTTATTGATGGTCAAAGGCGCCTGCGCTCCTCTGACTTCGTCGATCGTTTCCGTTTCCGTGTCCGGATATTCGATCTGAGTCGCCATGTCGAGATAAGGATCGACCGGAAGCGGCTCGTTATGCTTTCCGAGATAAAGCGGCATCTGCGGATTGCATCCCGTGAACGGGAGCATTATTCCGAGCAGAAACGCCGCCGCGCAAAGGCGCGCGGAAAGCTTTTGAAATCTTGTTCGTTTCATGATACCTTGTCCTAATTGAGCTTAATGGGGAAGTCAATTAAACATAAGAGACTTTTTCCAGGAATGAAAATAAAATATTTTCCCACCCTAAAAAGGTTCTCTCTCGTTGTTATCGTCCAGAGCGCCCGCAAATCTTAAATAATCAGAAAAGTTTTTTTATTTTTATTTCCCGAAATAATCGGAAAACCTTTTACATTTTACCCATTCTTCCTTTTCTATTCTTTTTCTTCTCCGATTCACCGTTCGGTAAAAAAATTTGGAGGCGCTTGAATGAAAGCTGAATTTCTGATAAAATAAGAATATGTTTGAGAATTACCATACGCAGTACAAAGGATATTTTTATGTACGGCCAAATTAACGTTACCTTGAAAAAACTTATTTGTTTTTTTTCCGTTCTTCTTTTTCTCGCGTTCACGCCCGGTAAAATCTTTTCGCAGGAGATATTTTACGTAAATTCGAGAAGCGGCAGCGACGCTAACGGCGACGGCAGCGCGTCGGCGCCCTGGGCGACCCCGGAAAAAGCCCGCGACAAAATCCGCGAGTTACGCCAAAGCCGTCCATATCCGGAAAAAGGCTTCGTAGTAGAATTAACCGGATTATTTTCCTATCCGGAAAACAACCTCCTCTTCAACGAGGCCGATTCCGGTTTAAGCGCGGAAGCCCCGATGGTTTACCGAGCGTCGCGGGCGGGAGCGGTTTTCATTGGCGGCAGCCGTTTGCCCCCCGAGGGTTTTCGTAAAATAACCGACCCGACGGTTCTCTCGCGGCTGAAGGAAGAGGTAAGAGACAAGGTATTTGAATTTGACCTTTCAGCGGCGGGAATCAATCGGATCGACCCTCTTCCGAATAAATTTCAAACCTGGCCGTCCGTCGAGCTTTTTTCAAACGAAAAAGCAATGCAGATCGCGCGTTTTCCCAATACGGGCTGGCTTGAAATTCCTGAAGTGATCGACACAGGGGCCGCGCCGGTGGATCGCTCAAAAGACGAATGGGAATTCGGCGTTCGCCCGGCGATTTTCACATACGCGGAATCGGAACCGGATCGGTGGGACGTTTCGAAAGGGATCTGGCTGACGGGTTTCTGGCGGCACGACTGGTTCGCGGAAACCTTGAAACTCGGCGCGATCGATAAAGAGAAAAAACAGTTTACGACGCTGGAAAATTCGCGTTACGGCGTAGCAAACTCAAAATCGCAATACGCGGCGAAACGTCGTTATTTTGCGTTCAATCTTCTTGAAGAACTGGATACGCCCGGCGAGTGGCACATTGATAACGAGAAGAATATCCTTTATTTTTATCCCAAAGATAACGACCTTTCTCAGGTATTTCTTTCCGTTCAGAAAAAAACCATGCTTGAAGTCCGTAACGCCAGACATTTTATTATTGAAGGCGTCGAGGCGAAGTACGTCTGCGGACCCGCGATTGCGCTGAATAACTGCGAAGACTCTCTTATTACGAAAATCCGCGTATCCAATACGACAAACGACGGCGTTCATATCCACGGCGGATTCCGCAACGGGCTTACCCATTCCGAAGTTTTCAACGCCGGACGCGGATGCGTTTCCATAAACGGAGGCGACCGGTCGAAACTGGTGAAATGCGATAATTTCATGACCAATTGCCATATTCACCATTCAGGACGGCTTCAACGCACATCCGGCGGCTACTGTCTGAGCTTTAACGGCTGCGGTTGCTATATCGGGCATAATCTTCTGCATGATTCGCCCTATATCTGCATTGGCTACGGAGGAAACGAACATCTTTTCGAATTCAATGAAGTTCACAGCGCAATGATGGAAAGCGGCGACGGCGGCGGCATGTACACGGGGCGCGACTGGGGCTCGCTCGGCAACGTTATCCAGTTCAACTACTTCCATCACTTTGGGCAGGCAGGAGTCGACTGGCAGAAAGCGCAGGGACTTTCGCCCGATTACGAGCCGCTTAAAAAGAGCGTCATGGTTATGGGAGTCTATCTCGACGACTGCGACAGCGGGGACGTTATTCGGAATAACGTTTTTTACCGCGCCGGTTGGGCGGCGTTCGTCGGCGGCGGTCGGTACAATAAAATTTTGAACAATCTGTTTATCGAATGCACCGCTTCCGTTCACTTTGACGACCGCGGACTTTCCCGCGCCAAACCGGGCGAAGGATTTAAAAACGGCTGGGATTTACTTCAAAAACTCAAGGACGTTCAATTTGATCAGTCGCCATGGAAAGAACGCTATCCGTTCATTCAAAACGTAATGGAAGACGACCCGAAACTTCCGCTTCACAATTCGGTCCGAAATAACGTGTCCATTGGCGGTAAACAGTGGCTTCAAATGCACAACAGCGCCCGCGAAACCTCTCTGCACCGGATTGACTTCACGGAAAATTTCGTTTTTAACTGGGAAGACTCTCAACAAAATCTTTTCCCGCTGAATCCAGACGGAACCGTCCGCGCCGCGTTTCGCGACGAAAAATTCGACGTGTCCAATCCGGATTCGGACGGTTTCAAAAAACTTCAGGCTGAAATCAAAGAAACGGTTCCGCAATACGAAATTCTTCCCGTTGAAAAAATGGGACTTGAAAAATAAAAACGTTTTTTCCAGGACGCCCGTTTAGAGAAAGTTTTTTTCATATTTTCAAGACTTTTCAAGGCATTACTCATGAAAACCCTTTTCGCATGGCTCCAGCTCGTCCGTTTTCCCAACGTATTCACGATTACGGCCGATTTTCTGACCGTATCGTTTTTCACGTACTTTCTTTTGAAAGAAACTTCGCCTTCGTTCTGGACGGCGTTTGGTCTTGCCGGAGCCGGTTCGGCGCTCCTTTACTGGTCCGGAATGATTCTGAACGACGCCTTCGACGCAAAAGAAGATTCGATACTTCGTCCCGAACGACCGATTCCATCGGGAAAAATCAGCGAAAAAACAGCGCGTAAGACGGGACGTCTTTTTCTAGTAATCGGCTTTCTTCTGACGGCTCTTCCCGCTGTTTTCACTTCGGCAGGTTTTCGACCGTGCGCAGTTGCCGCTTTATTGGTCCTCGCGATCTGGCTCTACGACGCGAAGCTCAAAAACACGCCGGTCGGCCCCTACCTCATGGGCCTCTGCCGCGGCTTGAATCTTCTGATTTTCTTTGCGTTCTGGCCTTTAAATGCCCTGCTTTCTTCGCCGTTGCTTCTTTATCCAATGGCGCTGACCGTCTTCATCACAGGCGTTACCTTTTACGCGCGTTGCGAAACGGAGGACGCGCCGGAAGCCGGAATCAGACGGCCGACTCCAGGAATGATGTTCTTCTCCGTCCTATTTCTTGTCGGCGGATTGATCATGCTGATTCGCTTTCCGGCGCAAATGCAAGCGTGGGATCCAAACGGCGTCCTTCCTCTTTTTCAAACGCAGGCGTGGCGGTGGCTGATTCTGTTCAGCTTTCTGGCCGTTTTTCTTACTTTTCGCGCAATCGCCGCGTACTTTTCAGGCCCGCGCAGGACGCGCCAGGTCGTAAAACAGGCGCTTTTCACCGTTTTCCTTATCGACGCCGCCCTCGCGTCCCTTGTCGGCGGACCATTCTGCGCGTTACTTATTCTTTGCCTCTTCATTCCGGCAATCATAAGCGGAAAATGGATTTACTCAACGTGAAAAGAAACCAAAGCCCCCAAATCGCGTCGGAAAAACAGGTTCGTCGCATTCGTTCGCGAATCGCATTTTCCGACGCTCCGGGCGCAACTCGTCGGCTAACGCTCCAGGACGGAAACTCACTCGACGGGGGGAAGTCGCTTCGCGTTCGTCCCTTTCCCTTTTGTCAAAAGCAGAATCCAAAGCCCCGCCGCGACCAAAAACAGAAGAATCGAAACATTTTGCGAGATACTCAGGCCCGTCCCGAACGCCTCGTTTTCATCCGTTCGAATCATCTCAAGAATAAACCGGCTAACGGGATAAAGAGTCAAAAAAAGAACGAATACTTCGCCGTCCAACTTCATGCCGACGCCGTTTGGATTCCTGCGGAACCATGACCAGAACAACAGAATGGCGCACAGACAGAACGCGTTAACCGACGAATAAAGCTGCGTGGGATAAACGGGCAGACTGACGGGGCCGGCATGATCCGTAGTCGTCCACGACAACGTAAACGTTCCTTCCTCTCTGGAAATTTCAAACGTTGCCTTCCCTTCGTAATGCGTCGTCCAAATTAACGATTCAATAACCTGATTCCGCGAAAGAGTTTCTCGGCCGTTCATTTTCAAAATGTAATCGCCGGGCGTTAAACCGGCTTTTTCCGCAATGCTTCCCGGTAAAACTTCCGCAATAAACGTAGGGGCCGGAGCCGTGGGAAGAGGATCTCCCGCCAGACGCAACCCGTAATAAACGGCGTCCGGATCGATTTTCAGTTTTCCTTCCTCTAACTGTCGGGTAAACGGGGGACTGCCCGCGGGAAAATGAA
This sequence comes from uncultured Planctomycetaceae bacterium, assembly GCA_964635645.1. Classification (GTDB taxonomy): domain Bacteria; phylum Planctomycetota; class Planctomycetia; order Pirellulales; family Thermoguttaceae; genus RGIG3701. The sequence continues at coordinate 6,074 of CAZWOV010000152.1, forward strand.
CGCCCCAGCTCTCGTGCGCAGGGTCGCATATTCCGCCAAAACAGCAACCGTTGAGAAAACATCCGATTCGTCCCAGAGCCAATCCCAAAAGCAGAGAAGGCGCCAGCAAATCCATCATTCTTCGAATAGAAAGACGTTTAATCAAAAGATAAGCGATCGCGCCGATAAGCGCGCCGATAAACGCGCCGTAAACGACGAGTCCGCCTCCGGGGATATCGGCGATACGCATGAAAGTTTCGCCAATCGTCGGTGCGCGAAAAGATTCCCAGTATTCAATGACATAAAACGCTCTCGCTCCCAAAATTCCCGGTATGCAAAGACAAAAAAGAATCTCGGAAACGTTTTCTCCTTTAAATCCAAAACGCGGAGCGCGCCAAACCGCAAGACCAAACGCGAGCAGAATCCCTAAAAGCATCATGGTTCCGTAGGCGCGCACCGGTATTCCCGCCGCGCAACCGGCTTTTGGAAGTCCCCAGCAGATAACGCCCCCAACGAGAAGCGCCAGAAAAAAGGTCTGAACCAACTCGATCCCGGATTTTTTTTCCATCGATTTCCAATAGAAAAAACAAACTGCGCACAATCCCAAAAACCAGAGAACAAAAAGTATGCCGAATCCAAAAACCGGCAGACCAAAAATTTCGTAAGGAATGAAAAAAAATGTCTGGCGCATTGCTCACCTGCACTTAAGAGAACCGAGCTGTTCCAAGAATACTGATGAAATACGCGACGAACGAACGCCGCGTATTTT
>CAZWOV010000153.1:0-6788 GCA_964635645.1 uncultured Planctomycetaceae bacterium
CAGATAAAGATGGCAATGGGGACAAATTCTGATCTGACTTTGCGGAGTGATTTCACGGCAAAGGGGGATGTGGAATTTCCTTACCGACCGTAAGAACCAATTTTGAGGCGGTTGCGTTACCATTGGCATTTCCGGAGGATATGCCAGACCGAGAAAATCCTGCGCGCGTTCGTCTGGAAAAAGAGAATTTGATTCCGAAGAACGCGTGGGAGCGTCGCTTAAATGAAATTCTTCAAAACAAAAAGGACACGAAATTTTAGTCCAGGGCCAAATAAACGGCATGATGTTTTCCTCTGATCTGTTTCCTGATGAAATTCGGTAGTTCCGAGATTCGCTAATTGAATAAAAAACTGAAATTTTGGATACGACAAAATGATGAACCCATTATGAATATGAAACAAATCTGGACGAATTCACGCCAGCTTCAACTTTCATATGGAATTTTTTTACGGCTTTTCGCATTCTGCCCAATGGAGAAAACGTTTTTACCGTCGGAATCGGTAAAACTGAAAATCCGCACATAAACGTCTTTCCAACCTGAAATTAAGTTTCTGGGGATACGTTTTGGAGTTAAAGGATTTGTTTTCTCAAACCACCAGGATCGAATGGAAGCGGATTCGCGCAGTATGGGCGAAGAAGGAAATTTATTTGCGGAAACAACGATTTTTGCCCTCTGAATAGAATCCGGCCAGTCCAGGTCAAGAACCAGGGAATCTTCTTCCCAGAACGAATCGAAGATGGTAACGTCTTCAGGACCTCCAACCCGGAATATGCGTCCAACTTTTGCCCATTTGCCGCATGAACGAACTCCGACCAGACGCAGAAGACTATTGTCTGCGAGGGGGAGGGAAACGGAATTGGTCTGAATCGGTATTTCGCACTCAATAAATTCTGAAAGAAAATCTTTCGGAAAAAGAGAAAAATGCGAAGGGAAAGAAACCCCTGGTTTCATTTTGAATAAGTGAAGAGAACCGAAAGCGTCGGTCGGAACGGACCAACGAATAATTTGCCGTTCCTTCAATCGTTCCGTTTTCAGAGAGATAAAGGGTTCGTCTGGAATCTGGAAACTCCATATTGCCGGATCGTTTAACGCTTTGGAAAGGAGATGCGTATTCATGAAATCTGCTTCTCCCCATTTTTGAAGATTTTCAATGGTCGCGGGCCAAAGTATCGGGAGTGTTTTCAGCCAGTTTAAAAAGAGTTTTTGACTTGGAACAAGCGGCGAGCGGAATTTATGCGAAGGACGAAATGCTCGTTGGATATTCCGCGTAGGAAGAAATTTCCATATGTTTTCACGTTCCGAACAGAAAATTTCCGACGGACAAAATTTCTTTAATGAAAATCCATTTTCTTCAAGCTGGCGAAGGATTTGCCAAATGGAAGAAAAAACCTCCAAAAGCGGCTGAATTTCCGTTGGGGTTAGAGAAAGGGAAATCTTTGCCGACGAACGTTCGTATTGATTCAGAACGTTTTCACAGTATTCGGAAAGCGACAATCCGTTTTCAAAAAGCGCGTTTCCGTCCGTTTCATCAATTTTTACGGCAAAACGCGAAAAAGACGAATCGTTTAATTTCAGCGGAATCAGACGAGTTAACGGAACGGCAAGAAAAGGAACTTTCTGTGAATTTTTTTCGGAATCGTTGAAAAGATCGAAGCCAAAAACCGTCTGCTGCCGCGAAATACGGGTCAGACCAGGCGTTTCTTCCTGTTTTTTTTCAATGCGAAAAGCGTCCATGAAAGTTCCTCGATGGCGACGGAAATGAAGCTGCTGATGGGAACGACGAATAAAAAGTTTCTAAAGCGGCATTCCGGAACGAATTTACGCCGCTCTGAAATATTGAACAAATGGAAGTTGGGAAATTTTTCTTAAAATATCCTATTGAAAAGCTGTTTCGAAGCCAGTTCCGAAAGCTGACAAAAACTTCCCGACGTTCAGATCTCAGAACTGCAGGTTTTGAAAATATCGCGGCTGACGTCGTCAAATTTTTTCAAAAGCGGATACGAATAGCTGGAATAATTCAAATTTCCGGAACCAACGCAAACGATATTGCGGAGTCCGGCATTTCTTCGTCGGGAAAAATCTTTCTCCCCGTAATCCTTTGATAATCGTTTCGTTGGGTTTTCCATGAAAACGCGCGAAAAGTTCCTCGGCGGTTGCTTTTACTCCGCGCCGTTCCATGGCGACGATTCATGATTGATCAAGCGCACGGTATCCCAAAACAGAGAGCCGTTAAAGTCGGAAATAATCCGTGAAAAAGGCTCTGGTCGGCTAAAATCGGTAAGCCGAATCGTCAGACGACTCCTTTCGTGCTTGGGATATCGTGAAGACGCGGATCCATTTCAATCGCCATACGAATAGCGCGCGCCGCGCATTTAAAAATCGCTTCCGCAATATGATGACTGTTTTTCCCGTATTTCAAATTGACGTGGAAATTGCAGAGCGCCGCGCACGAAAAACCGTGCCAGAAATCGCGGATGAGTTCCGTGTCGAAATCGCCGACTTTGGGAGTTGGAAAATCCGCGTTGAACACAAAATATGGACGTCCCCCGAAATCAACCGCTATTTCAACAAGAGTTTCGTCCATCGGAAGCAAAAAGAAACCGTATCTTCGAATACCGGCTTTATTTCCAAGCGCTTTTCGTACGGCTTCTCCAAGAACGATGCCGACGTCTTCCGTCAGGTGATGAAAATCAACGTGGATATCGCCCTCCGCCTGGAGATTCAGATTCATACCGGAATGTTTGGCCAAAAGGGTCAGCATATGTTCAAGAAAACCGACTTTAAGTTCCAGATTTGAACGGCCGTCGCCGTCGAGATCAAGAAAAGTCTTGATTTGAGTTTCGTTGGTATTACGGGTAATTTCCGCAGTTCGTTTGTTTTTTCCTTCCATGGGATCTGTTTAGGGATAAATGGGTAAATTTTCTTCGGCAACCACGCGCAATTGGGAAAATCCGCAATTGAGAGAAATTTTCCAGAAAAGGGGATTTTCCGCGCGTCCGCGATTGGGGAGCCGACGTAGGAAAATGGGATTTTCAATGCGTCCGCGATTGAGGATTCGAGGTCAGGAAAGGATGATTTTGAGCCGCTCGATCAATACGCGAATTTCATCGTCCGTGCCGACGCTGATTCGCAGACCGCACCCGCCGTCTTTCCATTTGTCGTAGACCATGAAACGCACAAAGATATTTTGTTCTTTCAGTTTGAGGTAAATGTTTTTCAGGTCCCAATTCTTCTGCGTACACCAGATAAAATTGGCATGGGATTCCACTGTCTGAAAACCGAGTTTCTCCAACGCAGGTCTCATCCAGTTTCGGGTTCTGATAATTTTTTCTCTCGTTTCATTAAACCACTTGCGGTCTGAAATGGCGGCCGTCGCGGCGGCGATGGATAAAGCGTCGCAATTATACGAGTCTTTCACTTTGATAAATTGCTGAATATAGTCGGGATGGGCGATAACGAAGCCAAAACGCAGACCGGCTAACCCGTACGCTTTACTGAAAGTTCGGGTAACGATAATGTCCTTGTGTTCAAGAGGCAACGTCGCGCAATTTTCATCAGAAAAATCCGCGTACGCTTCATCGACTACCAGAGGGCATGGAAGAGAGTCCGCCAGTTCAATGATTTCGGCGCGGCTCAGGCGCGTTCCGGAAGGGCTGTTGGGGTTGGGAAGATAAACCAGTTTAAGATTCGGCGACGGGGCGGAAAACGCGGGGGAAAGATACCAATCGTCTGTAAAGGGAATTTCTTCGCTTTTTGCTCCCTGAAGCTGCGCCAGCGATTTGTACAGAACGTAACTTGGATATGGAAGACGAAGCGTTTCGTTTTCGCCCACGAACGCGCGGGTCAAAATCGTCAAAATATCGTCGGAACCATTTCCCGCCATAATAAATTCCGGCGGAATGTTTAAAATCTCCGCAACGGACTTCCGAAAGGAGTTGGCCAGGGGATCGGGGTAACGATTCAGCCCTTTTCGGATGACTTCAAGACAGGCGTCGGCGATTTTTTCTGAAGGAAGATAAGGACATTCGTTTGTGTTCAGTTTAACAAACGTTCCGGATTGGGGTTGTTCGCCGGGAACATAACCGGGCATTTGCACGATATTTTTACGGACGTCTTTCATGGCGCTATTGTTTTTAGGATAAGTGATAAGATGAACTGGAAATTGAATCTTTAATAAAAATGGACGCACTGTATATTATAGCATGCGAACAGATTTTTTAAAAGGGGCGGACGCCGGAATTTTTAATTTTTTTTTAATTTTTCAGAAAATAAAGTTACAGTCGTAATTTAGTCGGGGGTTGAGTCAAAACCATCGCTGCGTTTTTTCCGGCGATTACCGGCGCTTTGCCACGCGATAAAATCAGGCTCCCGAAAACGACGGCGTATTTGTTTGGGAAAACGTCGGTTTTCGATTTTTAAAAAGTCGTTCGAAACAGTGGAATACGAATATTTCGAGTTGTTTGAAGAAAAACGCGGAGGTTAAAATGAAGAGAGAGCGTGTCGCAGAAAAGAAGAATACGGAATTCGACGAGCGTTTTCTGCGAGATGAATTGAGAGAATGGGAACCTTTTACGCTTTTAATTTTTGGAGCGTCGGGGCATTTGGCGGGACGTAAGCTGATTCCCGCGTTGTTTCATCTTTTTCTGAAGGGGCGGCTTCCGGGCGTTTTCGATGTTGTGGGAATTTCACGGACGAAAATGACTGACGAGGAATGGCGCGATTCGATTGAAAACTTTATTTCTTTCGATGATTTGAAAAACGATGGCGAAGAAGAATATCTTCGAAAACAGTGGGAAATTTTCTCGGAGCGTCTTATTTATTTTCCAGGCGACGGCGCGGATATGGAGGTTCAGAAACATCTTGAAAATTTCCTGACTTTTTTAGAGAATGGAAAAACGCGAAGACGTATCTTTTATTTTGCGACGGCGCCGGATCTCTATCTGCCGATTTTGGACGCTCTTAAGCCGGGAGTAACGCGTTTAAGAGACGCCCGGAAAGAAACCTGTTCTGAAAAGGACGGCGGGCGTTTCGAAATGGAGGAGCAGGACGTTTGGGCGAAAAGAATGATTTCAGGAGGAACTTGCCGAATCGTGGTTGAGAAACCGTTCGGTCGGGATTTGGACAGCGCGAAGAGACTGAATAAAGCCTTGAGGAAAGTATTTTACGAAGAGGAGATTTTCCGAATAGATCACTATCTTGGAAAAGAAACGGCTCTGAATTTACTTGTTTTACGATTTGCAAATTCGATTTTTGAACCGATTTGGAATCGAAATTTTGTTCGCGAGGTTCAGATTACCGCCAGCGAGGAAGAATTGGTCGGACGACGGGCCGCTTATTTTAATCGCGCGGGAATTTTACGGGATATGTTTCAGAATCATCTTCTTCAGCTTCTTGCTTTGACGGCAATGGAACCGCCGGTTCAAATGGAGGGGGAAAGTCTGAGAGATGAAAAAGTTAAAGTTCTCCGCTCAATTCGTCCTTTCCGCAGCGAATTGGAGGTGGAGGAAAATACTTTGCGCGGTCAGTATCTTCAACCGCCGTTTGCGTTGGATGATGAATTTGAGTTTTTGGAGCCTTCCGTACCGACCTTTGCGCTTCTTGAGCTGAATGTGGACAATTGGCGTTGGCGCGGAGTGCCTTTCTTTTTACGCGCCGGGAAAGGAATGAACTGTCGAACGACGCAAATATTGCTGAAATTCCATAAACCGCCGTGCTCTCTCTTTCCGGGAATGGAAGATATTGAGGCAAATATGCTGCTGATTCAGCTTCAACCCGCGGAAGGAATTCGGCTTTATTTTCAAACGAAGGTTCCTGACGGCGGGATGGCGACGACGCAGGGAACAATGACTTTTGCTTTTGATAATAAATTTCAGATCCCGCTTCCCGACGCTTATGAAAATTTGCTGTCGGACGTCTTTCGCGGAGATACTGGACTTTTTATTCGGGACGATGAAGTGGAGGCCGCCTGGCAAATCATGGATCCTATTCAGAAAACATGGGACGGAGAATTTCAGGATGTTCCAAAACCTTATCCGGCGGGGAGTTGGGGGCCGCTGGAAGCGGATCGTTGGATTGAAAAAAAGGGAAGCCGATGGTTCAATTTTTGCCCGATACTGGGTTCCTGCAAAAATGCGAGAAGCCGGAACTGGAAAGAAGAATTCGATTCGATAAGAGATAATGAACGGGAGATGAAAACTGCCGCGGAATTACAGACAGTTTAACCGTTTGGGAAAAGCAACTTGCCGGAATAGAGGGGAACGTTTCGGAAATTCCGTTCGGGAGAACGGTTTTTCTCGAAACCGTTCTCTGAAACCGTTCACGGCTCTGCGGGCGTAACGACCAGTTCAATTCGGTAATTACGGTCGGCGCCTTTCGATGTTGCGGATGAAATAATCGGCTTGTTCGTTCCGCAACCGGTAATTTGCAGGAGTTTTTCCGGAAGAATGTTGTCTTTTATCAGAACGTCTTTGACGGTCATTGCCTGCGAAGTAGATTGCGCGTGTGCATTTTCGAAGTTCGAACCGACCTTTTGGAATGAACTGAGATGTCCCTGAATTTCAACGTATGCTCCGGGAAACTGCGACGCAATCGCTTTTCCCGTTTGGCGAATCAAGTTAAGCCCTTTGGGAGAAGGTTCGCCTGATTGTTCAAAAAGATCTTTGCCGGGAAGCTCAATATGGATTTTTCCATCATGGGAGGAGACGACTGTTCCGGGAATAGACGGCGTCGTGCGTTCGGCTTGAGCGATTTCGTTTGTTTCTCGATTGGGCGTAGAGGTAAACTGTAT
>CAZWOV010000154.1:0-6770 GCA_964635645.1 uncultured Planctomycetaceae bacterium
TCTTGAAACCCTTTACCAGCTCTGGGAATCATGCAATTTCTCAGCCGAACGCTTTTCTGGACAGAAAGTATTTATCTCCGACCTGCCTGTTTCGGCTCCTGATTTTTTTGACGTCGGCGAAACGACTACGTCCGAAAACTTTTTTAATGATTCCGCCGCGTTTCTGAAACAATTTAATTCGCCGGAAACCGGACTCGTCTGGATTCATTTTCAAAATTGGGAACTGGATGCGCTTGACTCATGGTTGCTAAACGAGACAATCCGTTCTCGAATTCTTGCGGTCCTGGGAACCAGCGGCGAACTTCCGAACGACGACGTTCGACTTTATTCTTCAGAAGTTCAACTCCCCTGGTGGATTCGCTTCTCAACTCCGGTCTACTCGGCAACCCGCAGTTCAGCTCTGGTCGCCGCCAGCGATTTCCAGAAAATTCTCAACGCGGATTCTCCCGACGCCAGATATCGCGAAAGTATTTTGATTCTTGCGGATAACGACCGCTGGGCTTTCGTTACGGACGAATGGTTTCTGACCGGTTTCGAGGTTGAAAATTCCTGTCGGGAAATAGGAGAGAATGAAGAAGACAATACGGACGCCTATCCGGAACTCTATTTCAAACCGTCCGACTGGTGGGACAGAAACGACGTCGCCTCGCGTTGCTTCGACGAAGTTCAGGAACTTCTTGAACGGCGGAATCAATATCATGAATAAAGAAAACGATAATTAGGCGTTTTCGTCAAACGACTTAAAATTTCCATCTGAATCGACTCCGAAGGTTCGAAACGAATTCCTCGCGGAGTTTCATGAAATTCACGTTCCGCTTTAAGATCAGTCCAGCCGTATGCCGCGAAAACCGCGCCGTCGTTCGCAATAAACAATTCGCGTAATTTCTGAATTTCAGGATTTGATTCTTTCGGATCATGAATCTTATTCATTAAAGCGGTTAAACCGCAATTTAACGTTTGGCAAAGATTACGACGCAGGCTATCCCAGGCTGTTTCCGCTTTTTTTAATAGCGGCAGCGGAAAAGTATTAAAACAATCCGTCGGCGAATAACGAAGTTCATTCCCCAGCGAGCCGCTTGTTTCCCGCACCCATATTTCGTGAACCGCGCTGTTAAGAATCGCCAGCAATTCTTCTGAATCCGTCGGAAAAATAATAGTAGACTCTGAATAAACCGCGTTCGTCGGAACCAGGACGGGCGACAGAAATTTTGAATGACGGGTCTGAATAATAAATTTTTCCAAATTTCGTTCTCTGATGATTTTCATCAGCGTCGGTCTTTTGTCTCCAAATTGCCACCAGTAATCGCGATGCGCTTTTCTTCGAACAAGATTTCGAACCGGTCGAACTTTTTCCCGAACAATTTTTAAAGCTTCCGGAAATTCTTCCGCCTCCTTTAACGATCGATCTCCAAAAGCAATGACGAATCGACGGGGTTTCATCTTCATCGGATCCCGAGCTGAAAAGACGTCGTCCCCCGTAAAATACGGCAAAACAACGTTACGGTACTTTTCATCTTTTTCCAAGAGACAATCCGCTTCTTCTGGCGTAAGAATAAATCCTTTCGCCGCCAAAACGCACCCCTGGTAACAAAGATCTTCGTTTTCCGCAAAAGAACGCGCGGTCTGTTCTGGAGGTAAATGCTTAAGAGACGCAAATATCCGCTCAACAGGATTTCCATTAAGCGTCGGCGTCAAAGGGGGTAAAACGGAGCCTTTCGGGAAAACAAGATGAATCATCGACACGTGAACGGCGGCGTTCCCCGTCCATGGAAAAGATTCCGCGGCGAAAATTTTCGCGCCGTTTGCCAAAAGGACGTCCAACCCGGTTTTTCTCGAATCCCCCTCTGAAATTGTGTTCGTCGCGATAAATCCGCAAACGCCTCCCGGACGCAGTATTTTTTCAGCCAAACGGAAAAAGTAAGCGCAAAGATCGGCGTTTCCGCTACCGTCTCCAACAAATTCCCGCGTTAGAAAATCAAAATAGGCGTCTCCAAGAGCACGACGAATCTTACGTCCGCCAAGAAACGGAGGATTTCCAAGCGTTATGTCAAAACCGTCTTCAGGCAAACAAACGCCGGGAAAATCAGGGCGTCCCAGCCCCCCCGCTTCACCGGTAAAAAGTTTCAGACTGTCCGCGCACAATAAATTTTTTTCCGGAATAAATGAATTCGGCGCCTCTTCGTCATTCGAGCAACCGGTAAATTCTCGAAGCGTATCGCAAGCGATTTTCACAGCGTGAGAATCAATATCGGCCCCAAAAAGACATTCTTTGGCGATCATTCCAGGTATTTCCGGCCTTGAATCGCCCTGTTCCTCCAGAAAACGGGTCAATTGAAAACAGGCCTCCAACAAAAAGACGCCTGAACCAAGCGCAGGGTCAAAAATACGTAATTTTAGAATCTCCGAACATGATTTCGGCGTTCCATTCTCATGGAAAAGAAAAGGTTGAAGAGCCTTTTTTACGACGCGCGAAACAATATCCAACGGCGTGTAGAAAAGTCCGGTTCGCGAAACATCGGCGCGACAGCGCTTTTTTTCATAATCGTATCCGACATTTGCCAGACGATCCCGCAAAATCGCCAGCCGAGCCATTCGCAAAGAATAACCTTCCGCCTCTCTTTCGGGCATTTTCAGGTAATCTCCATTTTGTCCCGAAAAATAAAAAAGATTGCTCCTAAAATACAGAAAGCCGCCCAAAGATAATTCCAGGAAACCGGTTTCCGCATATAGAGCAAAACAAACGGAACAAAAACGCCCAGACTAACCGCCTCCTGAAGTATCTTAAGTTGCGGCAACGTCAGAAAATGACTCCCAATCCTGTTGGCCGGTATCATCAGCGAATATTCAAAGAGAGCGATTCCCCACGACAGAAGAACCACCAGCCAAAGCGGCGCGTTCGGCTGGGTCTTAAGGTGAGAATACCACGCGAAAGACATAAACGTATTGGAACAGATCAACAGAAAAATAACGGAAAAAATCTTCATGAAAACTCATCCTCAAAAAGAGGACGCCGCGAAAGTCCTTCAACGCTGTGAAACCGGGCAAAATAATAAGAACCGGCGCGGAGTCGCCGGTTCTTTTCATATTTTCTCAAATATCAAGATTCGTGACTTCCAGAGCGTATTTTTCGATAAATTCACGACGCGGTTCAACGCTTTCACCCATCAGAATACGGAAAAGATCGTCGGCCGCGGCCGCGTCCTCAAGTTTAACCTGAACCATCGTTCGCTGAGCGGGATCCAGCGTCGTGTCTCGAATTTCTTCCGCGTCCATTTCCCCAAGCCCTTTGAATCGGGTGATCTGTATTCCCTTCTCGCCGGCGTGACGAATGGCGGGCAAAAGACCGCGCAAATCGTCGATTCCGACAATATTTTCGCCAAACCGCAACTCGTAACGGTTTCCTTCAAGCCCCGTTCGCTGTTGAGGAATAAGCGAATCCACCTCAAAACCAAGACCTCGAAGTTCCAGCAATTGCTTATTAATTGAACGAACTTCATGAATTTCCATCACCGGGAAAGGAATTTTCCTCACCGCGTTCTCATCCGGAGCGTCCGCCGTCTCTTCCGCGGCATTCTCTTCCGCGCGAAGATGACCGCCGTACTGAATATCCAGCTCAACATTGTTCTCGCGCTCAAATTTCTCGACAAACTGTTCTACCGCGGCATGGTCGTGGAACCAGAATTCCCTCGTTCCATAAAAAGCGTGAAGGACGGGCAACTTTGCCGTTACCGGGTCCTGAAGCCCAGCATGACTCCGGAGACTGATTCCGCGCCGCTCCAACATACTGATCGATTCCTCCAACGATCCCAGTACGCGAACCAGCTTTTGAAGAACTTCCCCCTCGACAATCCGTCCGTCCATCGGGTCGAAAACGGAATCCTTCAATCCATTGCTCAAAAGCATCGTCTTAAGTTCTTCATCCGTCTGAACATAAGACGTTTTCTTTTTCTGCACGATTCGGAAAAGAGGAGGCTGGGCTACGTAAACAAACCCGCCCTTGATCAGGTCGTACATTTGACGGTAAAAGAACGTCAGAAGCAAGGTCCGGATGTGCGAACCGTCGACGTCGGCGTCCGTCATGATGATGATTTTATTGTAACGGCGTTTTTCAAGATTCATGTCGTCTCCAAACCCCGTTCCAATGGCAGAAATCATGCTGCGCACTTCCTGATTGGCCAGCACCTTGTCTTCCCGCGCTTTGTAGGCATTAATAATTTTCCCGCGCAGAGGCAGAATGGCCTGTAATTCACGCATTCTTCCGCCTTCGGCCGTTCCGCCCGCCGAATCGCCCTCCACGAGGTAAAGCTCGCATTTTTCATAGTCGCGGCTTGTGCAGTCGAGCAATTTTCCCGGCAAGCTACCCGCCGAGAGAACTTCCTTACGTTCACGGACGGCTTTTCTGGCGCGAATAGCCGCCTCGCGGGCGTCGGCGGCCAGAATACTCTTCTGAATAAGAGCGCGCGCGTTGGCCGGATTATGCTCAAAATAATTCATCATGAATTCATAAACCGCGCCGGAAACAATTCCTTCCACCTCGCCGTTACCCAGCTTCGTCTTCGTCTGTCCTTCAAACTGCGGAGTCGGTACGCGCAGGGAAATCACTGCGGTGAGTCCTTCGCGGAAGTCTTCTCCGGAAGGCGTCATTTTCTTAAAAAGATCTTCCTTCGTTCCATAACGATTCATGGAACGGGTCAACGCCGAACGGAATCCGGAAACGTGCGTTCCGCCCTCGACGGTATTAATGTTGTTTACGTAAGAATGAACGTTTTCCGTGTAATCGTCCGTATACTGGAGCGCAATATCCCACTCTACGCCGTTCGCCTTCCCTTTGATATTGATAACGTCGGAATGCAGAGGCTGCGCCGCGCGATTAAGATATTCGACAAATTCCTCAATTCCACGCTCAAAATAAAAAGAATCGCCGTCGTTCGTACGGTTATCCTTAAAATTAATCCGAACGCCCTTGTTTAAAAAAGCGAGTTCCTGAAGGCGCCGATAAAGCGTAGCGTACTGGAATTTAATCTCAGGAAATATCTCCGCGTCCGGTTTGAAGGTCGTTTTTGTTCCAGTACGGTCCGATTTCCCAATTTTCTCTACGCCGGTAGTCGGAACGCCGCGCTCATATTCCTGTTGCCAGATAAACCCGTCGCGGCAAACCTGGCAACTGCACCACTCCGACAGGAAGTTAACGACCGTGACGCCGACGCCATGCAGACCGCCCGACGTCGTGTAGGCCCCGTCGCCGAATTTTCCGCCGAACTTCAGAACCGTCATGACCCCCTCGAGCGTGGAAATTCCCAATTCCGGAAAAATCTCAACCGGAATTCCACGCCCGTTATCCTCAACCGTAATCGAACCGTCCGTATTGATAGTAACGTTCACATGCGTCGCGTGACCGGCCATCACCTCGTCGATGGAATTGTCCACCACTTCATAAACAAGATGATGCAGCCCGCGCGTCGTCGTGTCCGCAATATACATTCCGGGACGCATTCGCACGTGTTCAAGGTCGGTCAAGTGCGAGATCTGCTCGGCGCCGTATTCAGAAGCGGGCGAATTGGCGGACGGATTGGCTGGCAAGTTCGAATTGAGATTCGGGTCGTTGGACATATTCACACCTTATTTATGAACGATACGTAAAAACTTTCTTTATTTTACCCGATTTTTATCCTTTTGTAAAGGGTAAGAGAGAGAATTTTTCTGGAATAATTTCAAATAAATCCATCTCGAAAACCGCTTGTCGCCGCAACCAGAACCCACCGTAACGTTTTCTCGGCGTTCCCACAGCGTTCCCGAAGCGTTTCCACAAATGCAAAAGAATCGTTCCGTTCCGCAGACAATCGCAGAAACAAAACGATTCTTTCACGTTTTCATTCAAATTTTCTATTTGTGTTTTTTCCGTAAAAACGAATTTTTGAGGCGACTTATTTCGACGGCGCGTTTACTCTGGAAACTACGACGGCGGTATCCTTTTCGTCCCCGGAATAAAACGCCAGAAAATGAGTCGAACCAACGGCGACCGCGTTCACATTTCCCGCATGATGAGCGCAATCGCTTCCAAGCGCGACGGCTTCCGAATCCGGCCACGCAAGCGAATTGTCGAATACCTGCTCCGGTTTCACGACCCTGCGCCGAAGAACGCCTCTTCCCCGATGATAGTAGTAGTTGCTCACAAGTCCCGTTTTCGCGTCGAAAATCAGGCTTGGAGTGGAGGCGGAAACCTCGCCGATGTTCGTTTTGGTTCTCGTCCAGGTCGTCCCTGCATCGGTGGAAACGAGTTGAAACTGGGCGAGGTCCGTAGTGAGTCCTCCGCCCTCAATTCGAGCGACGGCCAGAATTTTCCCATCTCCAAGATAAACGGCGGACGGCTCAGTCGGCAATTCGTTTCTAGACAAATCCTTTTCGACGACACGCTGGGTCCAGGTCGCGCCGTTATCCCTGCTGACGAGAGTTCCCCAGGAATGACTGTTTTCCGTCTCGCTGTAGTTCGTGGCAAACCAGAGCGCCGTCAATCCGACGGAAGGAACGTCGAAAACGTCGGTAATCTGCATCGGAACCGGATCCAGCGTCGGATGCGAAATATGCGTGAAATGAACTCCGTCTTCCGTCCGGTAAAGATCGTGCTGAATCCCCTTTCCGACGGACCTCACCCAAACGAGCATGGCGCCGTTTTTGTCGAGTCCTTTGCCAATCGTAACCTCTCCAACGTCGGGTTTATTGACGACGAGCGTTTCCTGCGACCACGTTTTTCCGCCGTCGTCGGAGGTTTT
>CAZWOV010000155.1:0-6766 GCA_964635645.1 uncultured Planctomycetaceae bacterium
GTTTTCGCTCCTGACTTCGTTTTCTTTCGTTTCAGCGGCTGACGTTAAATTTGAAGACAATGGGGCGGCCGTTAAAATCTTCGTCAACGGCAAACATTTCACTACGTATCAGTATTCCTACGGCGTAAAGCCTATTTTCTGGCCGGTCCTTGCTCCGGACGGCAAAGGTCTGACGCGCGATTATCCAATGCGGGATCCCAATTCCAAAAAATTTCCTTTCGATTCCTACGATCACCTTCACCAGCGTTCCGTCTGGTTCACGCACGGCGATGTGAACGGCGTCGATTTCTGGTCTGAATTTCCCGATAAATCATGCGGAATCATTCGGCACGGCGAATTTATCGAAAAAACCAATTCTTCTTTCGCCACGCGCAATTTCTGGATTCAGCGTCCGGATAAAATCCTCCTCACAGACGAACGCAAGTACTCTTTCGGAGGCGATGAAAACGGAAACTGGATCGATTTTGAAATCAAACTCATGGCGACTCACGGAGACGTTAAATTCGGAGACACCAAAGAAGGCGCGATGGGAATTCGTATTCCCGGCGTTATGGAGGTTACGAAAAAACAGGGCGGAAAAATCATCAATGCCGAAGGACTGACCAACGATAACGCCTGGGGAAAACGTTCCCCATGGGTCGATTATTCAGGCGTCATCGACGGTAAAAACTACGGGGTTGCGATGATGAACCACCCGACAAGCTGTCGTTTTCCTACCTATTGGCACGTCCGCACTTACGGCCTTTTTGCCGCAAATCCATTTGGCGTTCATGATTTCACCGGCGATCCCAGCCAAAACGGCGACCTGATCGTCAAAAACGGCGAGTCCGTTACCTTCAAATACCGTCTCTACTTCCACTTCGGAAACACGGAAGAAGCCAACGTCGCCAAAGTTTTTGACGAATACGGAAAATAATTTGAATACTTTAAACAAATTTTATGAAGATCCGAAACCTTTCGTAAATTCGGATCTTCGTACTGGATTTCACTGAAATATCCCGCCCAGACGTCGCGTCGATTCAGACCCGATTTTCCATACCCCCGACTTCCGTATGATGTTGCGATTTTTCCTTTCCATAAGTTTTTTGTTGATTTGTTCAGCCGCATTTTCCAGTGAGTTAAAAATCCTCGCGCCTTCGGAAAAGCAAGCCGCGTCCTATCGTATTGCCGCCCAGGAACTTCAAAAATACTGGGAGCAAATCACCGGAAAACGGCTCGAAATCATTCATGAAGCCAATACGCAGGATAATTTCCTCGTAATCGGCTCCGATTCGGTTAACCGTTTTGTTCGGGAACTTATTGAACGAAACGTCATCGTTGATTTTCCACTCAAAACATCTTCCGACGATTTCCGTCTTCTTTCTGTTCAGGACGGCGAACGCCGTCATCTGATCCTTGCCGGAGGCCGAGGACGTTCAACCCTTTACGCCGTTTACGCATTCCTTGAAGAACGGGCGGGGTGCCGATGGTTCTGGGACGGCGACGTCGTTCCCAAACAGGACGCGATCGACTTTTCAAATCTTGACATTTACGAATCTCCGCGTTTTGAATATCGGGGACAGCGTTACTTTGCACACCGCAGCCTCTACCGATTTCAAGCCGAACACTGGTCGCTGGAAGATTGGAAAAAAGAAATCGACTGGCTTTTGAAAAAAAGGCTGAACGTCTTCATGCTCCGAATTGGCATGGACGATCTTTTTCAAAAAGCGTTTCCCGACGTCGTGGATTATCCAGACCCGTCGAAACCAATTCCGGAAGCTATGGGCGGTTACGATAACCGGTCGCTTTTCTGGTCCCTGGAATTTCGCGGTCAACTGCGAAAAGAACTCCTCGCCTACGCTTTCAACCGCGATCTGATGCACCCCGAGGATTTCGGAACGATGAGTCACTGGTACTCGCGGACGCCGAAACAGTTCCTGGAAAAAGTAAATCCAGAATTTCTACCGCAGGAAGGGGGATGTTACGGTCATCCTACGGACAGAGTTTGGGATATCCGGGAAGATGAAAATCTCCAGAATTACTGGAAGTTGACTCAGGCCCACATCGATAATTACGGAAAACCGGAACTGTTTCATACGATTGGAATTGCCGAACGACACGCCTATATTAATCGCGAAGATAACATGCGCCTGAAGATCTACGCTTACCGACGCCTTATCGAAAATCTGCGGAATCATTACCCAAACGGACGGATTCTGCTCGCCGGTTGGGATTTCTACTGGGGCTGGAAACCAGACGAAATGCGTAAATTTATCGCCCAGCTCAACCCGGAAAATACCCTCGTCTGGGATTACGAAGCGGACGCGCCGGGTGAAAATAACTTCACGAACTGGGGAATCGTTGGGAAATTCCCTTACGTTTTCGGTATTTTTCAGGCATACGAAAACGCGCAGGATATCCGCGGAAACTATCCGTTAATTGAAAAACGCCAAAAAGTCGTTCAGAACGACCCTTTCTGCCGCGGATACATTTTGTGGCCGGAAAACTCGCACGCGGATATTTTCCTGCTCCACTATTTTACTGAAAACGCCTGGAATCCGGGCCGCAAAACGCTGGATGAACTTCTCGCCGATTTTTGCGTTGATCGTTACGGCAAACAGGCCAAAGAAATGAACGTCGTCTGGGAAAAAGTCCTTCCAATTTCCCAAATGCTTGGCTGGGGCGGAAATTTCTGGACGCAGACCGCCGATATGCTTAGAGATCCCGGGCGTATCGTAAAACCGGAAATTTGGCGCAACGCGCGTAAAAACCAGGCTCCGAAACTAAAAGAAGTTCCTGAAATATTTACGTTACTGGCAGAAATAGACTGGTCGTCTCCCTTCATCCGGCGCGATACGCTTGATCTTGCCCGCACTGCGGCCGACCGTTCGCTGACCTTTGCCAGAGTTTCGCTTGTTTACGCAATGCACGAATGGAGAGAAGGAAGACTTTCAACGGAAGAAGTCCGAATCAAACTCAGAGCTTATCAAAATCTGCTCTGCGCATTCCGCGACGTCCTTGCTCTTCATGAAGACTATTCAATATGCGAAACGCTGGAAAAAATGAACGCGGCGGAACCAATTCAAAATCCCGATTTCGATCGGGTTTTACTCGACAACGCGTCGTGCGGTTACTGCCAGTCGCATCAGTATGAATTAATGGAACGCTGGTATCTGCCAAGCCTTAACGTATTTCTGAAATGGTGCGACGACAGACTGGCCGCCGAAGACCGTTCCGAATTCACTCCGCCGGAAGAATTTCCGAAGGTCCTGAAAGAAACGCATGAAAAACTCCTGAATACCAAACTCGCGCAAATGCGGCCGACGCTTCCTCGTACGCCGGAAAATTATCGCCGGACCATGAAGAACGCGGCCGACGCCGCCCGATTACTGTTTTGAATTAACGTCGGCGAAGTCCTTCTTCGCAATTAACTTTACTTCGCAAACTTCCTGCGAAACAATTTCAACAAATTACCCGCCATGGGTTCCTACCTTTCCTCAAACAAAGGAGAAATATTTATGTCCTCTATCAAACATTCTGTTCGGCGCCGTGAATTTTTGAAAGTTCTCGCCATAAGCGGAACGACGGCGGCTTCCCCGATGGTTCTTTCCAGTAACGTTCTCGGCCTGGATGGAGCGACGGCCCCAAGCGAAAAAATCGTCTTTGGAACTATCGGCGTCCGAAGCCGCGGTTGGCACGACCTCCAGGTCTTCCTGCGGCATAAAAACATTCAATACGTCGCCAACTGCGATATTCGCAAGGACCAGCGCGAACGCAATATGGAGCTGGCGCGGAAACGCAATGGGGATAATTCCTTCAAAACGTACTGCGATATGAATGAACTTCTCATTCGCGACGATATCGACGCGGTACTTATCGCCACTGGCGACCGTTGGCATACGATGGCCTCTATCACCGCCGCAAAGCACGGAAAAGACGTCTACTGCGAAAAACCCCTTTCTTTGACAATTGAAGAAAGCCGGGCGCTGGCCAACGCGGTAAAACGTTACGGAATTATCTACCAGGCGGGAACTCAACGCCGAAATATTGGAAACTTCATGCTCGCGGCTGAAATTGTTCAAAGCGGCAAACTCGGTAAAATCACCGAAGTCCACGCGAATACGCTCTGGCCCGCGACTACGCACGACTGGCTTCCCGCGCAGCCCGAACCGGACGCTTCGGAAGTCGATTGGAACAAATGGCTTGGCCCTTGCCCATGGCGCCCCTTCAATCAGAGCTACATTGACGGCTCATGGCGCGGACACTTTGATTTCCATGGCGGAGGTATCCTTGAGTGGGGATCGCATACCGTGGACCTCTGCCAATGGGCGGCGATGAAAGACGATACGGCTCCGGTCCGTTACGAACCGCAATTTAATGAAGACGGCTCGAAAGGCGGCGAAGTTTACGCCTGGTATGCCGACGGCGTAAAATTAGTCATGCGTTCCTCCGGATGGCTTGGTTTGGGAACCTGCTCCGCTCGTTACGTCGGCGAAGAAGGCTGGATTGAAACCGGCGACAGCGGCAGAATGGCCGTCTCCTCCGACGCCCTGCGAAGCGAATTGAAGTATTTTGGAATGCCCGGCACCTCGCCCGACACGCATATTGCAGAATTTATCGACTGCGTGAAAACCCGTCGCAATCCCGCCGCAAACGCAAACGTCGCAGCCCAGTCGCACATCGCCTCTCACTGCGCGTACATCGCATGGCAATTGGGGCGTCCGGTGGAATTCGATCCGGTAAAAGAAGAATTCATCAACGACGAAGACGCTAACCGGATGAGAAGCAGAGCGTATCGCGAAGGCTACACACTCTGATTCGTCGGTTTTTTTAATCGTCCCAAACTTCATTTTACCCCAATTTCATCAATCCATTGATTCAATAATAAAAGGAAACCCAAACCATGAAAAAATATGCGTTTTTTTCTCTGCTTTTCCTTCTGCTCTCAACAGCGACGGTCCTGGCGGAGATTAACAATGAGAAAAAACAGGAGATTCTCGACGCAAAGGAATGCGCTCCATTAATTGCTGCTATTCAGACGCCGGGCGATTCGCCGGACGATATCTTCATGAAAGCGATCGCCTGCAAACGGCTGGCTGTCATTGGCGACGCAAAAGCGGTTCCCGCTCTGGAAAACATGCTCGCAAATCCGAAGCTCAACCACGCCGCCCGTTTCGCGCTTGAACAGATTCCGTGTCCGGAAGCGGATCAGGCTCTTCTCCGCGGCGTAAAAACGCTTTCAGGAATGC
The DNA here is from genome assembly GCA_964635645.1 of uncultured Planctomycetaceae bacterium. Taxonomy (GTDB): domain Bacteria; phylum Planctomycetota; class Planctomycetia; order Pirellulales; family Thermoguttaceae; genus RGIG3701. The sequence goes on from CAZWOV010000155.1 coordinate 5,229, forward strand.
CGGGCGTCGGCTGTATTCAGTCGGTCGGAGTTAGAAAATCCCCAGGCGCCATGGCCGTCCTGAAAGAAAAATACGCCGCCTGCGAATGCCCCAAAATCCGTAAAGCGATTTACGCGGCAATGGGAATGATCGCTTCCGATGAAGCGATCGATTGGCTCATGTCTCGCATGAAGGAAACGCCGGATTCCGACGTTCACGTCTGGATGGGACTTGGCGACGCCCTGCTCGACGCGGCGGAAAACTGCGAAAAAACCGAAAACTTCGCCAAAGCGATTGAGATTTACGACGCCTGCGTGAATCCGACCTTCCCCGTCTTTCTCCAGAAAGCCTCCGCCTACCACTCGATTCTGGCCCGCAAAGACAAAGCGGCGGAACTGCTCGTAAACAAAATGTTCTCTCCTAAAAAATGCTGCTTTACCGGCGGTTTGAAAACTATCCGCGAATTTGAATGCGCCGACGGCGAAACGATTACGAAAGCGATTCTTAATATTTTGGAAAAACTCCCGGTCGAACGTCAGTCTCTCGTTCTCATGGCAATAGCCGAACGCAAAGACGAAGCAAGCAGAAAGTTAATCTATCCCGTCCTGCTCGCCAAACTTGCGAACCCCGACGCCCAACTTGCGGCTCTGCGCGGTCTGGAAAAGGTCGGCGGTCTCGACGCGCTGAAAACTGGCGAAGCCGTCTGCAAAAACATTACGGACGCGACGGATCTTGATGCGGTTATTGCCGTCGCAGAAGCCCTTCCGGAGGGCGTGATTGATGAAAAAATCGCCGGAATTGCTCAAAAAGCCAATTTCCTTGAAATTCCCGCCTCCCGCGGCGCCGCTTTTTTCAAAATCATCGAGCTTCGCCGCGTTGCCGCGGCCGGTCCGGCCCTCGTTAAAGTTGCGAACACCAAAGGAATCGATCCTTCCGTTCGCGACGCCGCGCTTTATGCGTTGGCCGATATCGTAACTCTGGACAGTCTGGATCTTCTGGTCGACGCTCTGGCAAATGAGAAAAACGACCAGAAAGCCAGTTGGATTCTGCGTTCCGCCTGCACGCGTCTGCCGCGCGAAGAATGCGCGATTCAGGTAACGAAGCTTTTCGAGAAAGCGCAAACGCCGGCCGACCAGGAAAAAATGCTTACGTTGCTGAAACAAATCGGCGGTCCTTCGGCGTTAGCCTGCGTTGAAAAAGCCTGCTGGAATGAAGCCACCGCGGATATCGCGACGAAGGTTCTTGGCACGTGGAATACTCCGGACGACGTGGAAGCCGTCGCCGCCGCCAGTCTCAAACTCGCGGAAAAAGCTCCTGAACATTACGCTATCCGCGGTATCAGAAGCTACATTCGTATCGCGCGTCAGTTCGACATGCCCGCGGCAAAGAAATACGCCGTCTGCAAAAAAGCCTTTGAAACGGCCAAACGCGATTCCGAAAAAATCCTCATCTTCGAGGTTTTCAAACGAATTATCGAAGTTTCCAGCGCCCGCGAAGCCATGAGTTACGCCGAGAATCCGGCCTTCCGCGAGGCGGCATGCGAAGCTTGCGTCGCCATT
>CAZWOV010000156.1:0-4580 GCA_964635645.1 uncultured Planctomycetaceae bacterium
CGCGGGTTTGAAACCTTCGGCTTTGACGAACCACCGTCCGTTCCGCGGGAAACCGGGAGCTTCTCCTTTGGCTCGGTCAACTTCGGGCGCTCCGTCCCAACCGCCGACCATCATTCCGATTGCGTAGAGTAACCCTCCGTTTCCGGGCAGGTAGGGGCATGGATTATTCGCATTAACTCCACGCGGATCATGGACGTTTCTTGGACTTGGGTGAAGCAGGATATCCACGGCAATTTCCGGCTCGCCGACGCGCGCGGCGCACATTGCGGTCCATGGGAAATCCCATCCCCAAACGCGATCCCATTGCCACGTCTGGTAAACCTTGCGAAGCGTTCTTCGGGCGATTTCCGGGTCCACGCCTTCCGTTGGGGGAATCATTCCGTAAACTCCGACGGGATTTGGGTGTTCCCAGTTGAAGTTTTCGTAGGAATCGGTCCATTCCGCGGAATGGATCCAGACGGACTCGTTTTCCGGCAGACCCGGCAAGGTTGGAAGCGGCGCGAGGTTTTGGGCAATTTCATCCCATTTCGCAACGCGCTCTTTTCCCAGGCGTTCACGCCATAGATTTGCCTCTCGCAGACCGAAACGCCAGTAAGCCAGATCAAAAACGCTGTCGCGGGTAATTCCGCGTTCGCTCGGAGGCATGACCGGAGCCAGACGCCAGATTCCGTCTTTGTCTTTTTCCGGGTAGGAGGCCATGAACTTTGCCGTTTCATCCAAAATCTCTTCCCATTTTTTGAGCGTTTCGGCCGTCGGTCTGTTTCGATACTCCAATTCTGCAAAAATCATGGGGTGAGGCTGCTTCCAGAGCAGGACCTGATTCCCGACCCAGGGGGCGGTTCTTCCCTCTGGACCGGTTGATTTTGGCCATTGCGCTCCGTCGTATCCCAGTTGAGCGGCGAGTTTTTTCGCAACGGGAAGGTTTTTGCGGTAACAGTCCAACGCGCGGTCGGAAAGTTCCTGACGGTCCCACAGAGAATAATGGGCAAGGTGCCAGTAAATCATTTCTCCGTGATATTGTCCGCGCCAGCAGTCGGTTCCCAGGAGTCCCGTTTCTGCCGGAGGATAGCTCCCGGCGGAGTTGACGCGCATGAGGTACTGCGACAGAACGATTCGGCGTTCAAGTTCTTTCCAGCGCGGGTCTTTGCTGAGCGAAAGATCGACGGCCGCGCCCGATTCCCAGTATTTTTTCCATGCGCGGGCCGTTTCGCATTTCATCTGTTCAAAATTCCGCGCGGTATGTTTGGGGGAGGGGGAACCAACGAGGAATTCGCAGAAGAATTCGCAGACATTACCTTCGGAGGAAATCGTCAGCGAATGATTGACGAGGTCCGTTTGAAAAAAATTGTTTTCCGCGCAGTCAAGGAGAATCGCGTATTCCAGATCGTCCGCTTTACGCGCGAGTTGAATGGAGCGCGACGAATTTTGGGAAAGCAGGCGCGTCTGATGTTTTTCACTGGGGCCAAAGTCGCCGGAATAAAGCGCCGTTTGGATTGTCGGATATGGAAAATCAATAGCGACGAGGATTTTTTTCCGAGCGATTAGCGGCGATACGACGCGGGCGGCAATGCAGTCGGAATCCATTGCGACGAACGATTCAACGAGAACCCGTTCGCCGTCAAGCAGAAATTCAGAGGTTTGGATTCCGGTCCAGAGATCCATTTTTCGCATTACGGGATGAATTTCATCCGTTCTGATTTCCGCGCCGTTTTGACGGGTTAAACGTATTCTGCCAAGGTCGGCGCGGTGCGGATTGTCGAAAAGCCATTGCCGCAAAGCCTGTTTTTCCGGCGGAAAAGATCGATCTCCCTCAAAAGTGTTTCGTCCGATTTGAAAAGTTCCGGTTATCGGGACGTCGGAGTCGGCGACTCCTTCGGGGAGTGGAAAAGAGTGCCAGCCCCAGTGCGACATGATGTTTCCGCGAGTGGTTTGGAGGCCGGTTACGTCCGTATTGAAACAAAATTCACCGTTTCCAAGCGGAATTTCCAACGTCGGGTCCAAATGCGTGATAGAGCGCCGCGTAACGACTGCTTTTCGATCTATTTTTTGTGCCGAAAGAAGAGAAACGATTCCCAGAATAAAGGTCAGGAAAAGTCCGAAACGTAATGTTTTCTTTTTCATAGGAAACTCCTGGCGAGTTCATGCGTTTCAAAAGTAAACTTGATTATTGGATTCGAGTTAAACGAAGTTCTCGAAGTTGAACGTTAAATTCACGCGGTTCAAATTTTAACAGTAAAATTCCCGTCGGGAGATTCAATTCTGCAGGAGGCGATTTTTGATCGGGGATGCGGAGCTCAACCCAACGCCAGTTCGCGGAGGAATCAAGCGCCCAACAAGGAAAATGCGTTCCATTCGGTTGGTTGGGAGTCCAATATGCGAATTGAAGCGAGTCGTGTTTTTCGTCCGGCGCCAGAACTTGCGCGGCAAGACGAAATTTGCCGGGTTCATCGATACGGAATCGAAAATACGTTGCATTCTGAATCGTGACCGCGCTGCCGTCCGACGAAATGAAATCGGGGAAAAAGAGACCGCGAACCGCCGGAAAAGAAAAGCTTTCGCCTGGTTTTATTGAAATGGCCGGAATGTTTTCCGATGAATCGGTAAACCACTTTTTTTGTTCTTCTGAAAATTTTTTCAGCGACGCGAATCTGCTTTCCAGGAAATTTTTTCCAAGCGCCAGGCCGTTTATCGTCAGAATTTCGTTGTCCAATGCTTGCGGATTGAAACGTTCCCTGATTTTACGTTCGTCCGCTTTATTTTCGATTCCGGAATCTTCGGCTTCGGATTTTTCGGCTTCAGGGCTTTGAGGCGATAGAATTTCCGCTTCAAATGCGAGTTTGATTTCCTTTGTCGTTTCGGCGTCGTGCGCGATACTCCAGGCGACTGCGGTTCCATCCGGCGAAGGAAGAAGCGTCGAGGCGATTTCCCCCTGCGAAAGGGACGTAACGGTCAGCGTCATTTGCTGGTTTCCGTAGTGCGCGACAAGTTGATTTCGTCCCTTAAAGGAGAATGAATCCGGCGTTTTGAGAACGAAAACAGAGCGTATGTTTCTTCGGCCTTCTAGATTTTCCCGTTGGAATTTCTGAAGCAGTTTTTCGGAATAAACGACCTGGCAAATCGCCAGACTGTGAGACGTCGTCGTTCCTGAAGCGTTTTGCGTTTCAAATTCCAGAAGTTGGGCCTGCCAATCCGGATTCAAATGCAGAGCTTTTCGGTGTCCGCCGCCGCCAGATTCGAGCGAGAGTCCCCAAGGGTCGTTTCTTCCGTCGGGCATGAAAAAACATCGCGGGTTTTTGTCTTCCGGTCCCGTTTTTCCCCAGTTTACCGTCCAAAGCAGGTCCTGACGCGAACCATATTGCGAGCATGAAATACCGTGCGCAAAAAACGGCGTACGGAAGGTTTTTTTCCATTGGGAGTTTTGCGTTCCCCAGCGTTCGCAAATTACTGCTTTTTCAGCGGAAGCGACGGCGACGCGAAGAGATTCGATCCATTCGGGGGGCGCGTATTTGCCGTTGAGCGCAGTTAAAATCGTGACGTCCGAACGGTCGTCCGGGAGTACGGACCATCCCCAGACTCCAACGTGACGTTGGAGATAAATATCGCCGAAAAGGTAGGAATACGTTCGACTGCACGCCCCGGAAAACGTTCCGTCTTCCGTCCAGTGAACTGCCGTCAGAAGCGCCAGATAGTCCAGAAGCGCTAACGACTTCTCGCGTACGTCCGGATCCCGCGTCAGATTTTTGAGTTGTTCGAGCGCTTCAAAAATTTCATTAAAATAGGTCGGAGTAGAAAATTCAAAAATTCCCGAATCCCATGTCTGAAAAAGGAAACGGTTCATTCGTCGGATTCCTTCCCGTTTCAGCTCTGGTTCGTTGAGCGTTTCGCCAAGGAGAATGAGGTTGGCAAAATTCACGACGGCGATGTTGGAATAATCCGGCTTTACCATTCGTCGGCGGCACTCCGGAGCGGAGTCGCGCAGGATCTCGATAATCGGTTCATGGCAGGTCTTCGGCAAGGTATTTCGATGAAACCAGCAGAAAACGAGTCGTTTTACCACAAATTCTACGGCGTTTCTGTCTTCAACTTTGTTTTGAAACCAGTACCAGCGAAAATTACCCTGAAAAGGAGAATCGGGGGAAAGATCCTGCATTTGCCGAATCAGTTTTAGCAGTTCGCAAGCCTGTTCAGGCGGGAAAACGCGTTCCGACGCATAATCGACGCGAAGTTCCGGATATTCCTGAAAGAAAAGCTCAACGCTTACCATTGCATAAAGATAATCCGCCGGTTTTCGGACGCTCAACGTTTCCCACGGCCCTTCGTTTTTGAGTTTTCTCCAATTTTTATCGTAGTTTGCCAGCGAGCGAAGATACCAGAAACGCTGGGATTCGAGAGAAACGCGTTGGGCGCGGGTTGCTCCACGCTCGTGATCCGCAGGAAAACCTGCCGCCGTGATTTCCGAAACGATTTGTTCAAGGTCTGGAGAAACCGTAAGGGAGTTGCGGGAGGCGATTTCCGTTAATTCTGTTTCTGTTTGTTCGGATTCTGTTTGTTCGGATTTGGGCTGTTCAGCGTCCGACGCT
>CAZWOV010000156.1:4680-6758 GCA_964635645.1 uncultured Planctomycetaceae bacterium
TTCTGTTTGTTCGGATTCTGTTTGTTCGGATTTGGGCTGTTCAGCGTCCGACGCTTCCCATGCGAATACCGGGACGGAGAAAGCCGAACAGTAAAAAATGAAAACGAAATTAAACCAAAAAATCTTCATGGCAGGGCTTGCGCAAAAAGAAACTTTCGATAAAATAGAAAAACCGTCGGTTGAATGATTTTCCGTCGATAAAATATCCAGACCGTACGGAGCAGCGACTTTCTATTTTAATTTGTTGTTGGGAAGGTTTGTTTCAGGAGCGAAGTATTTTCAGATGCGATATGCGAACCAAAACTTGGCGTTCTGTGAACGGACCCGTTATCCCCGCCTTTTTCAGATATTCAATCATGAACGAAATTATTTTGGACAGGGCGTTTGCCTTTGCGCGCGAATCTTTTAAAAATGATTTCAGCGGTCACGATTTTGCGCATACGTATCGAGTGTTCCAGCTTGCCTGCGCCATCGCCGAAATGGAAGGAACGACCGGCGCGGATCTGCTTGTCGTCAAGTTGGCGGCAATTCTTCACGACGTCGACGACTTCAAGCTCTTTGGCGGAACTTTGGGACAATGCGAACGCGCGAAAAAATTTTTAAGGGAAAACGGCGCGTCGGAGGATGAGATCGACCGGATTAGCGCCATTATTTCTGAAATATCGTTTAAAGGAACGGATACGGCTTCCCCAAAAACGCTCGAGGGAAAAATCGTTCAGGACGCGGACCGGCTCGACGCCATTGGAGCCGTGGGGATTGGGCGGGCTTTTGCCTACGGCGGTTCCCGCGGCAGGGTAATGTTTGATCCGGACGAGAAACCGAAACTCGGGATGAATGCCGAGGAATACGCCGGGAATCAGGGATCCACCATTAACCATTTCTATGAAAAGCTGCTTCTGCTTCGGGAAATGATGAATACCTCCTCCGCTAAAAAAATTGCCGATAAACGCCATCGTTTCATGGAACTTTTTCTCGACGAATTTTTAGCGGAATGGAAAGGCGAGAGATAATTGAATGCCGATATGGATTAAAGAATAAGAGGAATTTCCCTCTTATTCTTCATTCATTGATTTAACAGTGAATTTCAACGATATCCTTATCGTTCAGAACATAGTCTCCTTTCATCGGCGTTCCGTCGTGGACGGCGCTTCCCCATATTTTCGCGTATTTGAGTTGAGAAACGTAATCTTTGTGGATCAGCGCCGCCAGATCCAGCAACGTGCTCCCGTTGGGCAACGTGAACGGGCGATCCATATCCGGCGTTTTGGAAGTCGGTAATTTCGTGTAGACGCGCACGACGTCAAGCGAATGGTAGATTGCGTTTCGTAAATCCTCAAGTCCGGTCTTTTCTGTTGCGCTTACCAGAAATTCCTCGAATTTGAAGTCGGCCAGCTCGTGAAATATTTCAAGCCGGTCCATTGCGCCGGGAAGATCAATTTTATTGGCCACAAGAAACGTTTTGGTGAAAGCCAGACCGATATCGTCTTCATCCAGCCGCGTTTCATTTCCCAGTCGCGTTCGCGTTGCGTTAAGCCGGTCCATAACCGCCAGGCAGTTTTCCACGCCGTCGTCTTCGCCAAGGTCCAACATTAAAATCGCCAAATCTGCGCCGCGAATAAATCCGTATGTGCTCGGCTCAAGAAAATCCGGCGTGATGGGCGGCGTGTCGATCATCTGAACGAAAACGTCTTCCCAAGGCATCATTCCAGGTTGCGGAAGCTGCGTCGTGTAGGGATGAGGCGCAACTTTGGGAGTAGCGCGCGTCATGCTTGCCATTAGCTGACTCTTTCCTGCGTTTGTTCCGCCGAGAATGACGACTGTTCCGGCTCCCTGGCGGGGAATTTTAACGCTTAACCCGCCGGATTTCTTCCCAGACGCGCGGTCCGCCTCAATCTCCTTTTTCATTTTGGCGATTTTGGCTTTTAACGACGCCTGAAGATGATCGGTTCCTTTATGCTTGGGAATTTCCTGAAGCATAACCTGAAGGCAACGTAACTCTTCATCCGGCGACTGCGCCTGACGATACGCCTGCTCTGCTTTTAAATAGGTTGGAGTTAAATTGGCCGGCATGAAAAACC
>CAZWOV010000157.1:0-6741 GCA_964635645.1 uncultured Planctomycetaceae bacterium
ATGATGAAAAAGCGGATAAATTGCTTGCGACGTTCGATCCGATTTCGGCTATGGCCGGTCGAAATGAAGAACTGCTTGCTGAATTGATTGGCGAAATGGAAACGTCGTCCGAAGCCGTTCGCGAATTTATGGAAGAGACGCTTGGAAAAGCGTCTGCCGATTTGGAAACAGAAATGCGTCAGGAAGTCGTTATTCCCGAACTTTTCCAGATTGTGGTCGATTGCGGTACGGAAGAAAATCAAAAAAAACTTTATGAAAAATTTCATGCGGAAGGACTTAAGTGCCGTCTTTTAAATCTTTGACGAAAGTTCTTTCCCTAATGAATTTTAATTCCGGAAATTTTTAGACTTTATTAATTCAAATACTGAAATACTCATGGATTCAATGCATATTGATTTGGCCGCGCCAATTTTTGATTCATTTCGCGTTCAGCAGGTAGCGGGTATTTTTGACGTGCCGCTTGAAGAGAAAGCGCGCGTGACGTTTGATTTTGAAAAACCGGATATCGATTCCGCCGATTGGAAGATTGGATTGATTGTCGGGCCTTCCGGGAGCGGTAAGTCTACTGTGGCAAGAGAACTCTTTGGAAAAGATTTTTATGAATCGGTTCAATGGTCTGCGGAACGCGCCGTTGTGGATGATTTTCCAACGGAACTTTCGACGAAAGAGATAACTGCTCTTCTGACTTCCGTTGGATTCAGTTCTCCGCCTGGTTGGGTGAAACCCTATGCTGTTTTGAGTAACGGCGAGAAATTCCGGTGCGATTTGGCTCGAACTCTTTCGCTTGCAAAACTTCCCGATGGGAAAGATCGAATTTTGGCGTTTGACGAATTTACGAGCGTAGTAGATCGAACCGTCGCCAAGTCGGCTTCGGCGGCGTTAGCTAAAGGAATTCGCAATGGGACGATTCCCGCCCGTTTTGTTGCGGTCACGTGTCATTACGATGTGGAAAAGTGGCTTGAGCCGGATTGGATTTTAGATATGGCGACTCGGAAAATTTCAAGGAGGCGTCTTCGGCGACCGGAGATCCGATTGGAAATCAGAAAAACAAGCCGTTCCGTTTGGTCCCTGTTTGCGCGTCATCACTATTTAAGCGGCGTTCTGGCTCCGTCCGCTCAGTGTTACGCCGCGTTATGGGATGAGAAACCTGTTGCTTTTTGCGCGGTAATGCCATTAATCTCGAGGAAAAACAGAAGACGCATCAGCCGTCTGGTGACTCTTCCTGATTTTCAGGGACTGGGAATTGGTATGAAATTGGCGGAAGGCGTTGGTGAAATTTACCGTGAAAATGGATTTCGTCTGAATATTACGGGCAGTCATCCCGCGGTAATTGCTCATTGTCGGAATTCGCCGCTCTGGAGGACGGTTACGGTCCGCGGCGCTACTTCTTCGCCAAAGGAATCCGCTATTCCACGTTATCGAGGTTCCGGATCTCGACTCGTAGTTTCGTTTGAATATGTTCCGAAAAAACAGATCGGATGATTTAATCTTCACTACGTAAACGTTGGATAAAACTGAATACTGTTTCCAATTCTTTGATTTTCAATATTCTTTTCGTTTTTTGAACTTAAGTTACGCGTCCCTCCTCCTTTTTTGAAAGAGTATTCCATGTTAGGCAAAACAGATATAGAAAAAAAACAAAAGTCGCCGGTTGTTGCCGGGACAGAATCAGTTTCCCGAAAAAAAAAGACTCGGACGGCTTCAAAAACGGTTGGTAAATCATCGTCTGCCGCTGGGTTGACGAAAAAGCAGAAAGACGAAATTCTTGCTATTTTAACGGTAGGTTGTTCCCGAAAAATTGCGGCTCGTTACGTAGGCTGCGCTCCTTCCTTAATTTCCAAAATAGCCGCGGACGATCCTGATTTTGCTCAGGATTTACGTCATGCGGAACAGCAGGCGGAAATTGCTTCTATGAAAAGTATTAACGCGGCCGCGCGTCAGGAACGGTACTGGAAGGCCGCCGCATGGATTCTCGAACGAAGAAATCCGGAAGAATATCGGCTTCGTTCGCCGGGAACTTTTAACGCGCAGGAATTCAAATTCATCATTAATCACTTGTCGGAAATGATTGTGGAAGAAGTCAAGGCTCCGACTCACAGAAAGAGATTGCTCGCAAGGATCGACGAATTCTTGAAAAGTATGGAGGAAAAAGATTAGTTTTAGTATTTCCGTTGTTTTTCCTTTTCGTTTACGTGATACGAGAAATTTAGAATTGAAAGATGAACCATATTTCTCCTGCTGAACTTCAGTCCCTTGAAAATTTTATTCGACGATTTCGCCCGGTATTTGCCCGCGCTCATGGGATCGCAAGACGTCAAGAAAACGGAGCCGGATCGGACGGCAGTCTGGAATCGTGGTGTTTTACGTTTCTTCCGGAGTATTTTAACCGCGCTCCGTCTCTCATGCACCGCTGGATGTTTCGGGCTCTGGAACGTTTTTCACTTAATCGCGGCAGTCGCTTGAATCTGCTTGCGCCGCGTGGGAATGCCAAATCCACGATTGGGACGCTCGCTTATCCGCTGCGCACGGCTCTGGAAGGGACGGAACCCTATATTTGGATCGTCTCCGATACGTTGGACCAGGCTGTTCTTCATCTTGAGAATATTCGTTTGGCTTTGGATTCTTCTCCGTTGTTTAAAGCGCGTTACGCCTCTGCGCTTAATGGAAAAATTCGTTTTCGGGAAGGGCGTCTCCTTCTTCCTAACGGGGTTCGGATTGAAGCGTTCGGAACGGGGCAAAAATTGCGCGGCAGACGTCATGGCGCGCATCGTCCGAGTTTAATTATTGGAGACGATCTTCAAAATGAAGCGCATTGCCGTTCCTCGCGGCTTCGTCAGGTTTCAAGAGACTGGTTTTGGGGAACGCTGTTGAAAGCGGGAAATTCACGAACGAATTTTATTCATCTCGCTACGGCGCTTCATCGAGAAGCGCTTGCTATGGAGCTGGATCGAACGCCGGGATGGAAATCAAGAATTTTTCGCGCGATTTTACGTTATCCGAATCGAATGGATCTTTGGGAAATCTGGGAGAATCTTTATCTGGGGACGGACCCTTCTTCAACGGAGGAAAAGACTTTAACTCCGGAAATTGAAGAAACCTGTCTGCGTCGCGCACTTTCGTCGGAGGAAAAAGCGGAGCGATTTTATCTTGCTCATGAACGCGAGATGAACGAAGGGGCGGTTGTGCTTTGGCCGGAGGAAGAAGATCTTTTGACGTTAATGAAAATGAGAGCCGAATCGGGAAAGAATACTTTTGAACGCGAAAAACAGAATTCTCCTTTGAATCCGGATCTCTGCGAATGGGAAGAGAAGTATTTCGAACGGGACAATTTCTGGTTTGACGAATTGCCGACGGATATTTCCGTTCGCGTTATGGCTCTTGACCCTAGTAAAGGGAAACATGCCAATAGAGGAGATTTCGCGGCCTATGTGATGCTTGCGCTGGGAAACGACGGCGAGCTTTACGTTGAGGCGGAACTTTTGCGACTTCCAATCGAAGAAATGATTGAGGCCGGAATCCGTCTTTGGCGTTCGTTTCGACCGGATGTTTTCGGCGTGGAGGGCAATCAGTTTCAGGATCTTTTGGCTGATTTTTTCCGGCAACGTTTTCGGGATCGGCATTTACCGATAATTCAGCCGTCCCTGATTTTCAATTCCGTGGCTAAAGACGTTCGGATTCGGCGGCTTGGTCAATGGCTGACCGCAGGGAATATTCATTTCAAAACTCACTCGCCTGGCACTTCTCTGCTTGTTGAGCAATTGCGTCAATTTCCAATTGGCGACCATGACGACGGACCCGACGCGTTGGAGATGGCGATTCGGCTTTTGAATCGGCAATTGGGCGATTCTGGTTTTGACGATGGCTTGGGAACAAATCTGTTTCAAAGATGATGAAAAAAGTTAAGAAAAAAGCCGTTCCCTCAATGGCGTTCGGCTTGTTGAAAGTCCGCGCGTCTTTCGAGTAAATTTGGTTTTCAGAAAGACCTGTTTTACCGTTCTGTTTTCATTAATTCTGTTTTTTGAAGGAATTTTTCATGACATATTTTATTCATCCGCATGAATATCTTTTTGATGATGAAGAAAAGTGGACTCGGCTTGAGGGAAGTCTGAATTCCGGACGTCTTGACTCGGAAGAATCTCTTGAAGACGCTCGCCAGTCCTGCCGTCAGCTCGCTCTGACGAACGAATTCGCTATTTCCGGGCATGAGAATCGCATCAGTTTTGTTATTGGAAACGGTCATCGAGTCACCGTGGAAAAAATACCCGGGAGCGACGTCTCCGTATCGGTCGTGAAAGCCGCTCAGGATTTAATTGATGATTTTATTCAGGAAAATAACTGGTTTAGCCGTCAGCAGGAGATTCAACGTCGAAAAGATCGCGACGGAGAAGTTTTTATTCGCTATTTTGCGGATAATAAAGGAAAAACGACGATTCGTTTTATTGAGCCGGAGGATATTTTCACGCCGGATGAATTTCGTTTTTCTACGAACGCTCTTTCCGATGATTCCGGGAATTTTAAAAGTATTTCTACGAATAAAAAATCGCGTTCTGTGAATTTTGGAATAGAAACGCTGCCTGAAGATTCAGAAACGGTTATCGGATACTGGGTCAGAGGGAAATTTTTGCCCGCTTCCTGGGTTCAGCATCGTAAGGCCAACGTCGACGCCGCGGTTCCTCGCGGAATTCCCGTCTTTTATCCCGTGCGAAAAAATCTTCGCCGCGCGGAAAAACTGCTTCGAAACATGAGCGTCGTTGCGGAAATTCAATCCGCTATCGCGATTATTCGAAAACATTCCGCCGGATCCCGGCTGGGAATAGAAAATTTTGCGGCGGCGTCCGCCGATTCGAGAATTCCGACTGGAAATCATTCGAAGAGCCTTTTTACCCGTTGTTATTCTCCAGGAACTATTCTTGATACTTCCGCGGGAATTGAGTATCAGTTTCCGGTGGCTGCGGTTGACGCCAGCCGGTACATTCTGGTTCTTCAGGCGGAACTTCGCGCGATTGCGAGTCGGCTTGTGATGCCGGAATTTATGCTTACGTCGGACGCAAGCAATGCAAATTATTCATCGACAATGATTGCGGAGGGACCGGCCGTCCGAATGTTCGAGAGACTTCAGAGCGAAATGGTCGCCGAGGATATGCGCTTGATGAAACGGGTTTTACTGCATGCCGTTCAGGCTCAAATTTTACCGCCGGAAGTTCTTACGGAACTTCGAATTCAAATTACTCCTCCCAAACTTTCCGTACGCGATCGTTTGGAAGAAGTACAGGCGGATCGGATTCTTGTCGAGTTGGGAGCTATGACGGTGGACGAATTAAGAAACCGATTCAGTACTGTTCAAAAAATCAGTTAAATTTTGTGTCATACTGGAAATTTGTTCACTATCTTGCATAATATCAGAGAAAATGAGCAAAATGGAAAGGATGAGGGATTTGATTCTCGATGTATCTTTCCAGAATATTGATGATAAGTTTTCAAGAAAGGAATTTCTTATGTCCGCCGTTTCAAATTCAATTATTCCTGATTTGGTTTCAAAAAAACGTAGGATACGTCAAATATCTGCGAAACAGACGTCCGAACGTTCCGTGAAACATAAAGATCTTGAATACGAAAGCGATTCCAGGCCTATTGCTCAAAATTTATTTGAAAACGAGACGAACCAGATGCGTATGGAACTTCTTTCCAGTACCATGAACAGTTTGTTGAACGATGCGCTTACGATTCAATTTTATGGAAATATTTCGATTCAGGTGAATATTCAGGATGGGGTTATTCAATCTATTCGTTCTGGTTTGGAAAGAGCGATTCGTTAAGCGTTTGGTCGATTTTATCTTTTCCGTTTTCTTCCGGTTTCAGGCGTATCCCGGATATTTACGGTGAAAGTCCAGGCCAAGCCGTCGGAAAATACTTAAGAATTTATTAAGGTTTTATTTTTAAGGAAAAATTATGAAAATATTCAAAAATGCTTCTGAAACTCTTGTCGAATACTCTCAGGCCGGAAATTCTTCCAGGCTGGACAGTGAAAAATCCGTTCTTCGGGGAGTGAAAATCCTTGGGCTTGTTTCCCGCAACGCGCGCCGTTACGCGCCGTCGGCGTTGCGTAAAGCCGGTAAACTTTATGAAAAGGCCAAAGTAAACGTGAATCATCCTCTGGATTCTTCAAATTCTCCGCGTGATTATCGGGATCGGATTGGAAGTATTCGAAACGTTTGCTTCCGTGAAAACGAAGGTCTTTTTGCTGATTTTTATTTTAACCCGTGTCATCCTTTGGCAAAGCAGTTGATGTGGGACGCCGAACATGCCCCGGAAAACGTTGGGTTTTCTCATAATATTTCGGGGAGAACTTCCACTCTCAAAGACGGGAGCATTCTGGTCGAAGAGATTGTTTCCGTTCGAAGCGTCGATCTGGTAGCGGATCCCGCTACGACGAACGGTCTTTTTGAATCGGAGAGCCGTTCGGAGACCAGAAAATCAGAAGAAAGGGAAAAAAGGGCGGAACGGATTTGTCCTGAAACTGTGCCGGGAGAGCCGTCGATTGTCGTTTCCGAATCGGAGAACTTACCGAAAATTCTGGCTGGCCGGAACCGTTCGGAGCGGGTAAATACGGATGAGGCAACGTCTGCTCGACAGACTTTAACTTCAAAATCATCCTTAACGGGGGCAATTGAAAATTCCGGACTGAACGGGGAAGCAAATTTCGCTTGCGAATCGGGGGCGGCCGTTTTTTCAGGTTCCGTT
>CAZWOV010000158.1:0-6729 GCA_964635645.1 uncultured Planctomycetaceae bacterium
ACGTACCGACTTACGCTGGTACCTTTCAGGATTCAGTTTCTCCCGCCAAATCAGATCATACCGCCATGGTTACGCCATGGAGTACTGTGATCCGGCTGATCCAGAAACCAGAAACGTTCCCAGTCGTCGCGAATCAAACGGAGATTTTCCGACGTATTCAATTGCTGTTGAGTTCGACGCGCCGTATCGCCGTCATATATCGGAAGCAGGCAACCGACAGACTGAAAAACAAATAACGACAAAATAAATGCAATCAATACTTTGCACATTTCAAATACTCCTCCTTGAATGTTTGCTCTTATCCTTGAGCGTCTCGCAAGTACTAATTATATCGTCCAGTAAAGCTCTGTTCATTAGCGCAAACAGGTAAAATTTAACGATTTTTCCAAATATTCCCTAAAATTTCGTTTATCGAAAAATTTTCGCCAGTTTCTCAATTTGTTTTCAGTGACAAAAACCGCGAACAGGAAGAGGCGCGGGAGTTTTTCCGGCATATTTTCCCATGATTCGCTCGTCTTCAGTGATTCGTCCTATTCTGAAAACAGATATGCCGAAACGGTTTTTAATAATCTCTTCGCTTTTCTCCCAGGGAGCGGTAAAAAGAATTTCAAAATCTTCCCCGTCTCCTAAAGCGTGTTCCAGAGGCGTTCCCGAGGCTAAATTCTGCGGAATCCAATCCCAGATAGAAGAATTTTCCGGTTTCAATTCTGCGAGGATTTCCGCATCTTCCGAAATTGGAATCTCATCCAGAAACAACTCCGCCCCGCATCGGCTCTGCCGACAGAGACGCATCAAATCAAGCGTCAAGCCGTCGCTGATATCCATTCCGGCATGAAGTTCAAACGCCTGGTTCAAGGCAAGCATTTCGCGGATTCTCGGTTGAAAATCAAACTGTCGGCGCAGAATACTCCCTCCAAGTCTTCCCGTCGTCAGAATCGCGTCGCCCGCTTTCGCCTGATTGCGGCAAAGCGGCTTTCCCGCTACGCGCCCAATAACGGTTGCCGAAATCACTAACGGACCATTCCACGTATTCGTATCGCCGCCTGCAATCGCAATCGGAAACAGTTCCCGACGCGTTATTCCGCCGTTTTCAGCCACACTCTCAACGCTTCCTCCGGAAACCTCCGCGGCCTCCAGAAAGCCCTCGCAAAGCAGCTCCATCAATTCAGGAACGCCATTTCCCGACGGGTTCCGCTCCTTCGGCAGAAAAATTTCAGAAAACCCGCCTTTCTTTAAATCTTCTGCGGTTGGAAAAAACGCTTTTTTGGGTAAAGCCACTGAAATTACGCACGCGATCGGTTCCGCGGCCATTGCCGCCAGATCGCTCAGATTGACGGCCAAAGCCTTACGCCCGATTTTTACCGGAGACGTCCGCTCAAGCAGAAAATCTACCCCTTCGGTCAAAAGGTCCGTACTAACGACAATCTCCGGCGAAGAACCGGCCAAAGCCAGAATGGCCGCGTCGTCGCCCGGCCCCAGTTTCATTGCCGGATGACCTGGAAAACGGCGGCAAAGACGTTCCACTATCTCAAGTTCCATAAAAAATCCCTCCATTCATCCGAAAAGTCGGCTTAAGAATACGCAAAAAATCTTGGCGTCTCTTAAAAGAAGAATGAGCAGTAGACTTTTTCCGCTGCTCATTTTTCATACCCATTCCAGACGATTCGCATTCCAGACGCTATCTGGCGGCAGGATACGTAGCGGAAGCCGTTTCCGCTACAGAATTATTTTTGAAATCTCCAACCGCAAAACTTCCGCGAAATACCTGCCCTTCTCGCGCCAACAGAAATTTAACGTTCTGACGATTCTGAAACTCCGGATGACCAAGAATAAAAATTACGTTATCCAAGGTAAGGGTTTCCCATTGAAGAATCCCAAGTAAAACGTCTCCATTCTGGATTCCCTGACGCGCGGCCGGACTGTTCGGACGAACGTTCTGAACCAGAAGTCCGCCGTTATATTTGCGCGAACCGTGAATCAAAATCTCATTTCCCCGTACAGGCGAAACAAATATCCCCATTTGTTTCCAGATTATTTCTTCGTTCGTAAGTTTTTCGACATGGAAAGCAGATTTGTCCGCAATTTCAGGCGCATAATCCGTCCTCCCGCGATTCTGAGCGGCAACGGCCCCCATCGCCAGTTTAACCGTTGCGGTTTTCTGATTCCTCGCGACCGAAATTCGAATCGTTTCGCCGGATTTCATTTCCAGTATTGAACAGGCAAAATCAAGTCGGTTCGCTATCTTTCTCTGATTTACGCCAAGAATAACGTCGCCGACGCGCAAACCGATTGATTCGGCCGGACTATTCTTCTCTACGCTCTCAACGACGGCGCCATGCGAACTCCCAATAGGATGATTTGCGAATCCAATACCATGCCAATTCTGACTGGAACTGCATGATTCCACCATTCGAGCAATAATTTCCATCGCGCGATTTACCGGAATGGCAAAACCGATTCCCTGCGCTCCGGCGCGAACAGCAACGTTAATTCCAATCATTTCTCCTTTAATATTCAGAAGAGGCCCCCCTGAATTTCCAGGATTAATACTCGCGTCCGTCTGAATCAGGTCCTGATAATACTGAACGTCGCTGACCTGAACGGCTCGGTGAAGGGCGCTGACGATACCTCTTGTTACGGTATGTTCATATCCATAGGCGTTTCCAACGGCTATCACGGTTTCACCAGTCATCAAATCCGATGATTCGCCGATTGGAATCGTCTCAAAAACCTCTCCGGCCAGAGCCTCTATCTTAATAATCGCCAAATCCGTCTCTCGATCCCGAGCAATAATTCGAGCGACATATGTCTTGGAATCCGCCGTCGTCACATGAATTTCCTGAATTCCATCGACAACATGAAAATTCGTCGCAATATAGCCTCGCGAGTCAAAAATAACGCCCGTTCCCATTCCATTCACGTGCGGAGATTCCGATTGAGGGTTCGACTGCTTCTGCGGATCTGCTCCGGAGGCGTCGTAGGGAACGGTTTTCATAAGTTTTTCACCGCGAATATTAACTACCGCAGGACGAGCTACTCGAATGGCGCGAACGATTGCGTCCTCTCGCAGCTCCGTCTTCGCAGACCGGGAATAGTCTCTCTCTGAAAACGACTGACTTTCAGCTTGAGAAACTGATTTTCTTTCCATCGCAGAAGGGTTGGAAATATGGGACCGTCCCAATTTATCCAACGTATCTTCTGCATTTTCAGGCTCTTCTGATTTTTGAATACTTTCTGTATTTAGCGTATTTTCTTTTGAAACATCGGTATCTTTGGAAACCTCGATTTCCAAAACCGACGCGTCCTCCAGTTGACGTGAATTTTTGCCCATTTCCGACCGTTCAACGACTGAAGCGGACAAATCGCCCTCGTCGGCTGCCGTATTTTGAGTAAAATTCTTATCTGATTCGACTGCCGCTGACTTTTCAACAGACTCTGATTGCCGGGTATTTACGTCTTCCGCAATTTCATTAACGACGACGTCTTCTCCGACTTTATCAACGATTTCTTCCGCCGCGTCCTCGAACCTTTCTTCCTGAGATTCTGTCGAAGAAAACTGCTCGGCTCCGCCTTTTGAAGACGGAACGGATTCAGAAACGTCTTCCAGAATCAGATCAATGTCCGGATCAATTTCAGTCTCGGCGACGTCTCTCTCTTCAAGAGCCGCGGCCTGAACAATCAAACTGTCTGCAAAAGTATCCACATGAAAGCTCAAAATAGACGCCATCGCGAAAATTATCAAAAAATTTCGCCAAAAATGAATACTTCTTTGTCTTGCTACTGGACTCATGGCCATCATTCGCTATACTATTAATGACGACCGGGGAGCAAACCACTGCCCCGAGGTTAACTCCCCGGACGATGAACTCTCAAATCAACCGCCATAGGAAATTTTAATCCGCGGAAATCCGAACTGAATTTCCAAACGGTAAAAGAACCGCTTAAAGCTCAAAAATTCCAATTAAACAAATATTAACAATCAGGCTGTTGATTCAGTGGTATCATCGACAGAACAACAGAAAACCTTAAGAAAATTTAACGATTTTGAGGATTAAACCAGATGTTCGACGGATTTTTAAATATTAAGAAACCCTCGGGAATCACGTCTTTCGACGCAGTGAAAATGGTATTGAGTGAAATTCTTGACGGAAAAAAATTTGACCGAAGAATTAAGATTGGCCATGCCGGAACGCTTGACCCGCTCGCAAACGGAGTACTGGTCGTTGGCGTCGGCCGAGCGCTGAAACTCATCTCCTATGTCCAGCGCCAGCGAAAAACTTACGTTGCGGGATTTCGTCTGGGCCTCTCCAGCCCTTCGGAAGATATTGAAACGGAAATAACAGAGCTTGAATCGCCGCCAATTCCGACCCGTGAAGAAATTGAATCGATTCTCCCCGAATTTCTTGGAGAAATTCTTCAAAAACCTCCGATCTACTCCGCGTTGAAAGTCAACGGGAAAAAAGCGTACGACCTGGCAAGACGGGGTGAAATTCCCGAACTGACGCCGCGGCCAATTCGGATTTACGCGCTGGAACTTCTCGAGTACGACTATCCGAATCTGAAGCTAAAAATCATCTGCGGCAGCGGCACATACGTACGTTCTCTGGGACGCGATATTGCCCGGCGTCTCGGCACAGAAGCCGTCATGGCTTCCCTGACCCGAACGGCTATCGGTTGTTTTCATCTGGAAGATGCGCTTGAAATCAAAAAACGGGACGATCCGCATCCGCTTAACCGTCCGGAATGCACCCAATTTCTCCGCCCCTTTTTCGACGCGGTACCAGACATGCCGCAAATCGCCTTTTCCGAAGAAGAACGTCAAAAACTTAAAAACGGAATACCAATCCGACATCCAGACGCGGAAAATCTTCTTCCAGACGAAGAAGTCGTCGTCGCAAATAAAACCGGAAAATTTCTCGGGATTATGAAAAAATGCCGCGGCGGAGAATTAAGAAGCGTCCTGAATTTCGCAAACGAATAAAAACGGAAATTTATCAAAATCAGAAACGTTTCATCCTCCCGGTATTCTGAAAACAATCGCCAAAAGATTGGAAATAAGAAATAAAAAATAAAAAACGAAAGGCCGTCTTTATCAAACGGCCTTTCGTTTCTAACTTTTTACTTTCGCAAATTCATTTTCAAAATCCGCTTCCTATTTCAGAAGACAGATACCGCAGTTACTCTGGGCGCGCTCAAGGACTTGAGCGGCTTTGGCGCGGGCGCGTTTTGCGCCTTCCGCAAGAACGTCTTTCACAAAATCCGGGTCTGCCGAATACTTTGCGTAACGTTCGCGAATCGGAGCGAAATACTCTTCGCAAATTCTTGCCAGTTCTTTCTTAATCTGTCCGTACCCAAATCCGCCGCGCCGATAAAGTTCAGCCATTTCCCGACTCTGTTCTTCACTGGCGAACAATTTGTACAGAAGGTAGAGATTATCCGTTTCCGGATCCTTAGGTTCTTCCATCGGCCGACAGTCCGTTTCGATGCGCATAATTTTTTTCTTCTGCGCCTTAACGTCTTCAATCACTTCCAGAGTATTTCCATAACTCTTAGACATTTTTTCACCGTCCGTACCCGGCACTTTCCCAGCCGACGGCACGATATAGGCTTTAGGAAGAATAAACGTTTCTCCAAAATTATGGTTGAAAGTCTGCGCAAGATCGCGCGTCACTTCCAAATGCTGCTGCTGGTCTTCTCCAACAGGAACGCAATCGGAATCATACGCCAGAATATCCGCCGCCATCAGAACCGGATAGGTAAAAAGCCCCGCGTCGGCCGTGAGTCCTTTCGCCAGCTTCTCTTTGTACGCATGGCATCTTTCCAAAAGTCCCATTGGGCAACAGGTAAGAAGAAGCCAGGTTAATTCCGCTACCTCAGGAACGTCGGACTGAACAAAAAGGGTCGATTTTTCCGGATCTAATCCAATTGCAAGAAAATAAACGGCCATATTGAACGTCTGCTGGGCAAGACGGTCACGATCGCGGACGGTCGTCAGCGCGTGAAGATTCGCGATAAAATAAAAAGCGTCGTCTTTATTTCCCTGAAGAGTCACATACTGACGATTGGCTCCAAAATAATTTCCCCAATGCGGATTACCTGTCGGCTGAATTCCGGATAAAATTCTCATTATTATTCTCGTTTGAAAACGGTAAACGGACAAAAAATATCAAACAACACATTCTGATTATATCCGATTTAAATTTTTTGTAAAGGGCGCGTCCCCTCCGTTTTTAGGAATTCTCCGGTCGAAAAGCAACGACGATATTCTGAAAATTCCGAAAAACTTTCCCCCCAAACTTCCTGACGCCGAAAATTTCCACAAACCGTCCGCAACGGCGCATACGCTGAAAAGAAAGGACGCGGCAATTTCCCATTTCTTCCCACCCCCGATTGACTTTCTGTTCGTTCAATGTTAAAATAAGCGAAATTTTGTAAAAGCTGAAACGTTCGGCTTTATTTTCATCACGTAATCCAAAGAGAAATACTCGAGTCAGACTATGGCAGATTTACTCGTCGTCGGTTCTTTTGCTTTCGATACCATCAATACCCAAACCGCCCGTCGCGAAAACGTTCTTGGCGGCACCGGATCCCATGCGTCTTACGGCGCGTCCTTTTTCACAAAAGTTTATGCGTCCGGAATTGTCGGCGGCGCCGATTGGAAAACGGAAGATTCCGCATTGTTCAGTTCCCATAATATTGACGTCGCGAACCTTCAGATTATTCCCAACC
>CAZWOV010000159.1:0-6700 GCA_964635645.1 uncultured Planctomycetaceae bacterium
GGATAGATTCCGATAATGCGGTTGTTGCGAATAATGCGAATTTTGCAATCGCGTTGAATCATACCGGCGATTACGCGGCAACCGGCGACCGTTCCAACCCTGGAGATTTGGAAAATTTGCTGAACAACGGCTCGACCGAGATCTTTTTCGTGTTCTTCCGGAGTAAGCATACCTTCCAGAGCGGCTTTCACGTCGGCCGTCAACTGATAGATAATATCGTAACGACGAATTTGAACGCCTTTGTTTTCCGCCATAATACGCGCGTTTTCATCTGGAACTACGTTGAATCCAACAATAATCGCGTCGGAAGCATTGGCCAGTTGAACGTCCGCTTCTGTTATGCCGCCGACGGACGCCTGTAGGATTGATATTTGAACTTCTTCATGTTCCAGTTTGCCGAGTTCTTTTTTAATCGCTTCAATGGAACCGCGGACGTCGGTGCGCAGAATGATATTGAGCGTCTTGACCTCTTTGCTTCCAAGGGAATCGAAAAGTCCTTCCAGCGTAACGTGAGCTTTAGCGGTTCCCGCAAGTTCGTTGAGATGTTCCTGTTCGGCGCGTTCTTCCGCAAGGCGTCGGGCGTCGGCGATTTCATCCAGAACGTAGAATTTATCGCCGGCTCCGGGAGCGGTATCCAAACCAAGAATATTTACCGGAATTGCAGGGCCGGCCTCCGTGTATTTCTGATGGGAATCAAGCGTATCCGTCATTGCTTTGACTCGTCCGTAAGACGAACCGCAGACGATAACGTCGCCCGTATGAAGCGTACCGTTCTGGACAAGGAGTTTGGCAACGACGCCGCGTCCCTGCTGAATGGACGATTCAATGCAGACTCCCATTGCGGAACGTTTGGGATTCGCTTTGAATTCCTGAAGTTCAGCGACCATCAGGAGCGTTTCCATTAATTCATCGATACCTTCTCCGGTAAGAGCGGAACAGCGAACGACTTCTACATTGCCGCCCCATTCGCTTGGAACCAGTTCGTTAGCGGAAAGTTCCTGAAGAATACGCATTTCGTTGATGCCGGGAAGATCGATCTTGTTCAGAGCAACGATAATTGGGACTCCCGCTGCCCGCGCGTGACTGATGGCTTCTTCCGTTTGCGGCATGACTCCGTCGTCCGCCGCCACGACAATAACCGCGATATCCGTCGTGTTTGCGCCGCGGGCGCGCATTTCTGTAAACGCTTCGTGACCAGGCGTATCCACGAAAGTAACGGATTTATCTTGATATTTCACGTTGTACGCGCGAATATGCTGGGTAATTCCGCCTTTTTCGCCTGAAACCACGTTGATATTGATGATTTTATCAAGCAATGAGGTTTTGCCGTGGTCGACATGTCCGAGGAAAGTGACTACTGGAGGACGCGACGTGAGATCGTCCGGATTATCTTCTTCATGTTCCGTATTTCCGATAAGACGTTCTTCCAGCGTAATTTCCTGGCGAATATCTACTGGGATACCAAAGGATTCAGCCAGGAGTTGAGCCGTTGTTTCGTCAAGCGGCGAGGTAATCGTAGACGGCATTCCGAATTCCATCATCAATTTTCCCAGTACCTTAGCCGCGGTTAACCCGACTCCTTCTGCAAAAGTGCGGACCGTAAGCGGAAGCTGAAGAACGTAGCTGCTTTTACGCGGAGCGGCAACATTGGTACTGCCGGAAGTCCGTTGTTTTCGGATTCGGTAACGGGGACTTTCGTCATCGTCGTCGTCGATTGAAAAACGTCTGCTTTTCCCGCGTTTTTCTACCGCGCCAAATCGTGAATCGCGTCCCGGGGCGTGCATAGATTCCAAGTCGCCGCCATTAGAACGCTTTCCGCTGTCCTTTCGCTGTTTTCCGGAAGATTTTTTGGAACCGAATTTTGAAGAATTATCTTCCATAACCGCAATTGACTGTTGACGCGCGGTTTTATCCTGCGTTGAATTACGGTGCGCTTTTTTGTCGTTATTCCGATCTGCCGATTGTGCGGCGGCGGATCCTTTTTCGTTGCGGGAACGGTCTTTATTTTTCCCCTTGGCGTCGCGATCCCGGTTGTTTTCTTTGGTACGATTTTTTTCCAGTTCCTGCTCCATACGGCGCATAATGGAATCGTCCCCTGCTCGAGCGGCTCGAATTTCCTCGGGAGTTAGACGTACTTCCGGTTTCATACTGTTAGGCTCGGCTGTTTTTTTCGGAACGGGCATTTTCGCCGCAGGCAATGGAGCGAGCCGCAAACCGGACGAACGACGTTCGTCTCGATGATTCGGATTTTTGGAAGCGTCTTTATCTTCGTGACGAATCGTACGCGCGTTATGAAGAGTCGGAAACGAGATATCGAAAGCAGGCCGAACCGGTGCGTTAAGCTGCGCTTCGCGCGCAATTTTTTCAGCGACGGAAAGCCCATTCGAACGCAATGGTTCTTCTATCGCGGTTTCTTTTTTCATTTTACGGGAAAGAGGACCGTTTCCACGCCGCCGATCTCCGCGATTATTGTCTTTTTTGCGGTTTTGTTCCCGTCCCTGGCGTCCGCCTTCGGCGCGCTGTTTTTTTTCTGTTTCCGTAGAAGACGCGACGGTTTGTTCGGCAGATTCTTTTGTTGTTTCTCCTTCTTTAGAGTCGGAAACGTCTGAAGTTTGCTCTGGAATTTCAGCGTAATCAACGGCGCTCTGTTCAGAAACGGACGCTTCGTTTTCCTGCGCTTCAGAATGTGAAACTGCCGTTTCCTTTTCAGATTTAACGATAGCGTTTTCTATAACCGGTTTATTTTCATCCAACTGGGTTTCCGTCAGATTGCTTTTATTGTCCGGCGCGATGGAATCAGCAACAGAAATTTCAACTTTATTTGATTCGACGCTTTCTGAACTTTTCGCCGACACTTCCGTCTTCAAACATTTTTCAGTCGAGACGTCGGTGGGCCTGTTCGACGAACTAATTTTTCCAGCGTCGGAAGCCGGTTTTTCAGAAATTGTTTCAGCGTGGACGGTTGTTTCACTGGAGGAGTCGGCCAGGATTTCAGAAGACTCCAGAGAAACCGTTGCTTCTCCATTCGCGGTTTCAACTTCAAAATCCTGTTCGTTTTCCACCTTCACCGGCTCTTTTTTTTCTGTCCGACGTGGTTTGGAAGGAAGAGTGGGAACACGTCCCATAACGATGTTTTTCGGAGGTTCCATAGGGGTACGGGGTTCTGGATCCTGCGAGCTTTTCGCAGAGGCGGAATGTCCTTTTTTAAGATATTCTTTAACCCGAACCGCATCTTCGTCGGAAATACTGGCTAACGCGCTGCTTCCTTTGGTCGGAATTCCGATTTTGCCGCACAAATCCATAATGAATTTGTTCTCGACTTTTAACTCTTTCGCTAATGCATAAACCCGAATTGACAATCGACACACTCCCTGGCGGAAGGCCATCCGCCATCAGTAAATCAAATTACGCAGAGAGCCTCCCGGCATATCGCCGCGAGATGCCGTTACGGAAACGCAAGCCGTCGCGGCTTTCGACTCTCCCATAAAAAAGGAACATTCATTGGGTGTGAAAAAATGCACAGACATATGATTAAATCTGTTCATCCTTCACCACGTTTTGCTGATTCTCCTGCTCGTCAGCACGACGTTCAGCTTCATCAATAATTGCGTTGACTTCGTCTTCAGAAAGTCCGCTCATCTCCATCAGGGCGTCTGGTTCGATAATGGAGAGGTCGTCGTAGGAAGTGAAACCTTCACCCGTGAGATTTTCTGCAAGTTCCTGGGAAACGCCTGGAATTGTACAGAGTGCAGCTACCGCTCGATCAAGCTGCGCCTGAAGCTCGTCCTGCGTCATGATTTCGATATCCCAACCGCAAAGTTTACTGGCCAGGAGAACATTTTGACCATGGCGTCCAATGGCGAGCGAAAGATTTGGTTCGCTTACCAGAACAATAGCGCGTCCTAACATGCCGCAAAGGATGACTTCCTCAATTTCAGCAGGTTGGAGCGCGTTAGAGATGAATTCAATGGGTTCGCTGGACCATGGAACGATATCGATTCGTTCGCCGCCCAGTTCGTCGCAGATATTTTTAATGCGCGTACCGCGCATGCCGACGCAGGCGCCAACGCAATCCACACGCTGATCGGCGCTCCAGACGGCAATTTTACTTCGAACTCCGGCTTTTCGCGCGATACTTTTGATTTCAATAACGCCTTCGCCGATTTCGGGAATTTCCTGCTCGAAGAGACGGGTTACAAACATTGGGCGAACGCGGCTGAGAATCACCTTGACGCGCGAACCCTGCTTGCGAACTTCCGCGACAATTGCGCGGATACGATCTCCAATGCGGTAAGAGTCGTTTCGTCCGGAACCCCGCTGTCCGTTATGGATCTGTTCCGTGCGCGGCAAAAACGCTTCGATTCCCGGAAGAGAGACGGAGCAACTCTCGCGTTCGAAACGGCGTACGGTTCCAACTACCAACTGATTGATTTGTCCCGCGTATTCCGCGTAGACTCGATCGCACTCCGCTTCGCGAATTTTTTGAATCATGACCTGTTTGGCCGTTTGCGCGCCAATTCGTTTGGCAATTTCTTCGGGAGAGATCGGCTCTCCGTTAAAACTGGCGTCAACTTGCCCTGTTTCACGATCGATATGGACGCGAATTAAACTTTCGTCTCCCGCGTAATTTTTTTTCATGGCGGAAATCAAGGCCGCTTCGATTCCTTGAAAAACGACTTCCTTGCCGATATTTTTGTCGCGATGAATCGTATCCACAATACGAAGCAATTCACTCGGATTCATTGATTTCCTTCCATTCGATTAAATAAACGAAATTTCCTATATGAGTGAAATCGCAGCTTGAAAGCGTCTGTTCTGATTTGAACGGAAACAAAAATAACGCGAAGTTAATTTGTAGTTCGCTACTTTTCATTTACAGGATGTTTCGTCTTCTATGTTCTAACGACAAAAAGCCGCTGTAGGAAAAGATTTCCCACACCGGCTTAAAAAACCGAAAATGGAGCGGAGGAGAGTCGAACTCCCGGCCTCAACATTGCGAACGTTGCGCTCTGCCAACTGAGCTACCGCCCCGGATTTTTTCCATTCAGCTTCTTCATCACTGAAGACGCTATAGAATATACTGAATTTTTATTTTTTGTAAAGGGGGGGATACGTCTGTTTTGACGATTTTTCTTCTTTTTTCTGAATTTTTTCGTTTTCAATCTTTTGTCGGCGGTTCGAGACGCTTCTTGAAAAGGAAATTTGAGCTCTAATTGATATTTTCAACGTTATTCATGCGATATGTGGATGAAAGAAAACGTTTTTAGCTTCTTATGGCGGCGATTGTCGGGGGAAAGTTTTTCCGTTTGAGGGCGTTCGTCGGGGGTACGAACGAACAGCGCGGTTGTCCAGAAAAGCGGAATGCAGAAAATGAAGAGCGCGCCCGCCGTGTAGCAGACGCTTCGCAGGCCAAAACTATAGACGACGGCGCCGCTGAGAAACGAGCTGACGAGAATACCGCTCATTCGAATCGAGGAAGCCAGGCCAAATACCGCGCCTCGTCTTTCCGGCAACGTAAGTTTTGAAAGCAGCGCGAGCATTCCGGCTTCCAATCCTGCGCCTGCAAGGCTGTTGACGAAGCGCATGGATCCGTATAATTTGAGCGATTCGGCCGTTCCCATCAGGAACATGGTGACGCTGGAGATCATTAAAGCGGGAACGGCGACTTTTTGCGGAGTAAACCGATCGCACAATTTTCCAAGAAGAACGCCGGAAAAGATTCCGCCGAGAGCCGTCAGACTGCAAATCCAGCTGGTATGGAGCGCGGTATTTTCTGGACCGTGAATTTTTTCAACCATGAGCGAAACGTAAGGCTCGTCAAATTTACGTGCGACGGCGGTAAAGAACATAATGAAAAAACAGAACCAGACGGCAATGGAAAAACCGCTCCAGGCGTTGGAAAATTTTTTTCTTTCATACGATTGAGGCGGGATGAATTTTTCATGGACAAAAAGATGACAGAGTATTCCGGCGATAAAGTAAAGCGCTCCGCAGACGAGGATGGCGACTTTAAATCCGAAATAGTGCATAAGGCCGCCTCCGAGAGCCAGACCGACAAGATTTCCGCTCCAGACGGCGGTTGTTAGCGTACCGAGCGCAAAACCGTGATGTTTTTCGGGCGTATTGGTGACGATGAGAGTTTGCGAGGCGGAGATTGTGCCGGTGAAGATACTGACGATGAATCGTATTGCAACCAGTCCCGCGGGCGAGGTTGCCAGAAACATGCATGGAAACAGAATACCGTTTAGATAGTAGGCCCGAAGGAGCATAATTTTGCGTCCGAACCGGTCGGCAAGAATTCCCCAGATTGGAGTTGCGATACAGTAACTCATGAGCCCGGCAAATGTGAACGACGCCATCCAGGCGCCAAGTTCATGTTCGTCCCGAATTTGCCATGCGTCGCGAATGTAGATTGGTATGAATGGAATAGCGGCGGAAAAACCCGCCATACTTAATATCTGAGTAATCCAGATAAAAAAGAGATTTTTTTTCCAATTAATATTGGAACTTTTAATTGCAGGAGTCACTGTGACCTCAAAATCGTTCGTGAAAATCCAGTTGTTTCATAAAGCGAATGATAGACTGAAAAAAGAATCGGTGGAAACGAATTTTTAAAATTTTTCCGCGGAATGTTTTTCATGGAATGTTCAGTACGAAAGTAAGTAAGGAGGGATAAAAACTCCCTCCTCGATTGGTCAAA
>CAZWOV010000160.1:0-6699 GCA_964635645.1 uncultured Planctomycetaceae bacterium
TCATTTTAAATAAGTTATGAAAGTTATGATGCTTCTAATAAAATTTTTAAAATTTCAGATTCTCGTACTCAAGGTATCTCACTATTTGTTTTTTCCGCTAACTTTTCAATTTTTGTTCTGTTCTTTGGAATATATCTTCTTCACTGGAAACAAAGATTAAGTTTTCGGGAAATTGGACTCGATTTCTCATGCTGGAAAAAAGACGTTCGTCTTGGAACGTTCGCGTTTATGGCTTTCGCGGCGCCTTCCTACCTGATTCTGGCAATCGTAAATCCATTTCTTTCAAAGTACTGCGCCGGCGATTTTATCGCTTTATTCCCCATATCGCTCGGATTCGGAATCCTTTACTGGCGGACGCGGCGTCTGCTCCCGTCGGTCGTCGCGCATAGCCTGTTCAATGGATTCGCGATTTTGAACTGCTGGGCCTTTTCCTGAGTCGCCCCAAATCTGAAAATCTCACTCTTCCGCTTTCTTCATCTGCAAATTTCAATATCCAACCATTACGCCAAGATATTCGGGGCTATGGATGAAAATCTGCGGAATTCTTTTTTTCTTAAAAATCAGTCTTGCCTGAATCTCTGAAAAAGGTTAAGATATGGGGTATCCTGCTAATTTTGCAGACAGGCGATCGGTTCAAAGCAATTGCATCAACGGCAATCCTTTTCCAGGCATTGAATTTATATTATTTTAAGGAAACGATTTCGTGTCAGATCTTAACTCCAGAATAAATCGGACGTTCGAATCCCGAGAAGAACATTCGCTTCTTGTCGCTCCTCTTCGTGGATTAATTCAATTCGTATTGAAGTTTCCTGCCATATTGTTGGTTTTGATGATTTTGGTCGCCGTCTTTTCCGGACTCTATGCAAAACAAGAGCTCAAATTCAAAAACAAACGAATCGACCTGATTAATCCCAAAAGCGAATGGAATCAATACTGGCTTGATTACGTAGATAAATTTGGAAGCAACGACGACCTGATTATCGTTGTCGATGGGGAAACTCCCGAAAAAATCATCCAGGCCGTTAATGAGACTGCCGCTGAAATCGAAAAGAAACCGAATCTTTTTTACTCGCTTTTCTACCAATTTGACGATTCGGCGCTTCTCTCTAAAGCCCTTTATTTCGCGTCGGAAGAAGAACTCACCGACCTGAATCTTTTTCTGATGAGCCATCAGGACGTTTTTCATGGGAATTGGGACACTCTGACTATCGACCGAATTTTACCGCAAACGATAGCGCCGTTAAGCGGAGACCAGCAACAAATTCCGCCGCGGATGGCTTCAAATTTGCGTCTGGCGCTGGAAAGAATGATTTTCAGTCTGGAAAATGCCCTTGGCGAAAAATATCAGTTCGTTTCGCCTTTCCCGGAAATTGACATTTCCAAAGGACGCGAGGAGAATCGTCTACCTTCCAGCAACATTTCACAACCGCAGACCTCTTCACAAAATATCATTCAAAAATTTCGTTCCAATTTGGACGTAAATTCCGGAAAATCCGTCTATCGCGACGGTTATTCCAAACAAATCCAGACTTTCGACTATCCAAATTCAGGAAATGATCCAACGATAAAAAAAGATTTTGGTTTTTCAAAAGTCTCTTCGTCCTCCCAGGCGTTCCAGAATGTAACCCCAAATATCGGACGGTACTTTACTCCCTCCGCCTGTTCCGAAGAAAAAAATAATCATATCGCGATGGAGACGGAAATATGTTCCGAGCCGGACGTTTATTCAAATACGTCCTCGACTTTAATATATCCTGCAAATTCATCCTTTTCAAACGGCAACGCCATTGAAACCTGTTCGCTGGGAAATTATGTCGCGAATTACCCAAATTTTACCGAAAATTCAGAAACAAACGCAAACGTAATTTCTGTCCCGATCTCGCCGTTTCAACAGGCGTCGGCAGGCTCCGACAACGTGAATTCTGCAAAAAAGCCCGCTTCTTTAGGACCATTTTCTGAGAACGCCCTGGAACCGGCGCCCATTAATCCATACTATGGAGCGCAAGCGGAAATACCCGTCGTGAAAAACGATAAACAGACGTTTCCCAACGCACTCAATATGGGAGAAAATGGAAAACCGGACTCCGCGGCTTCTTTTGAAGAGGCTACGCTCGGTTCTTTCCTGAACGATCCGGCAAAAACAAACGCGAACATTCCGACGGCGGAAGAACCTATCTTCCCATTCGGTCACGATTCTCACATTCACTACACCTGGCTGACTCCGAATAAAACGGCAATCATGATGGTGAAAATGCGCGAAGAAGAGAACGAGGAGTTTGCGCGCGGAACCGTCGGTATCGATACGCTGCGCGAGATTCTGGAAAACGTTCAGAACGCCAATCCCGGAACGTCGCTTAAATTGACGGGACTTCCCGTCATGGAAAACGACGAAATGCGTTCCAGTCAGGATGCAATGGGGGTGGCAACGTGGCTCTCGATTTTAGGAATCGCGTTCCTTTACATTTTCTTTTTCCGGCAACTGCGACACCCCATTTTGGCAATGATTGCTCTGTTCATCGGTATCGGCTGGAGTATGGGATTCATCATGCTTTTCGTCGGGCGTCTGAATATTTTGAGTATTTCTTTCGCCGTAATTCTGGTCGGATTAGGAATCGATTTCAGCATTCACTACACTTTGCGCTATCTTCAGCGACGAAGCCAGGGAGACGATACCCGCAAAGCCCTGATTCAAAGCATTAATGAAGTAGGTCCGGGTATTCTGACGGGAGCTTTGACGACTGCCGCGGCTTTTTTCACTGCGGGAGCCACCGAATTTACTGGCATTGCCGAACTGGGAATTATCGCTGGCGGCGGGGTCCTCTGCTGCTGTTTTTCGGCGCTGACGTTCCTGCCGATTCTGATTCTGTACATGGACAAAAATCGGGATATCAGCAAAATCCCGAAACCGCGGGACCCCATTTTCTTCCACGTTCAGCCTAAAGTCACGTTCGTTTTCTGTCTGACGTGCCTTGGCTTCGCCGCGTGCGGAGTACCCAAACTTTATTACGACTATAATTTACTGAATCTTCAGCCGAAAGGTCTTGAGAGCGTTGAGCTTGAACACCGTCTGATTGAGGAAAGTAATCAAAGCGTCTGGTACGCCATTTCCATGTCGGATAACGAGCAGGTTCTTCGAGAACGTATTGAAGAATTCTCAAAACTTCCCAGCGTGGAACGCGTCGAACAGCTTGTGACTCTTATTCCAGGCGAAAATCCTCTGGTACGTCAGATTCACGACGTTTTATTAAAAACGCCGACTGACGTGACTCAAAGTCCCTATTTGACGAAGGAAGACGCGCGTAAACTTTATCTGTGCCTCGAAACGGCCCGGCAATGCCTGAATGGAAAAGCAGAATTTACGCCGTATCTGGAAAGAATCCAGCGCTTACAGGAACAACTGCGCAACATGAAACTAACGGTTTATTTTGAACGAATGACGCGGTATCAAAGGTCGCTGGCAGAAGATTTACTCGCCAAATTCAACGCGCTGGAAAAAATATCTTCGCCGGAACCCCCTACGTTGAACGATTTGCCGAAACCCTACGTTGAGCGAATGTTATCAGAAGACGGAACCTATCTTCTGAAAATTTATGGAAAAGGCGAACTGTGGGATATGGAAAATCTTGAAACATTCGTTCAGGAAGTCCGCAGCGTGGATCCGAAAGCGACGGGAAATCCGCTTCAAACGTACGAATGCTCCCTTCAAATGAAAAAAGGATATCAGGATGCGGCCGTTTACGCGCTGGTAATCGTTTTTCTGCTGGTCCTTCTGGATCTACGCAGTATAATTGATACCATGTGCGCTCTTTTCCCAATTTTCATGGGATTGATCTGCACTTTCGGAATCATGGGTTTTTTCAATATTCCGCTTAACGCGGCGAACCTGATTGTGCTCCCACTGATTCTTGGAATCGGAATCGACGACGGAGTCCACATTATTCACGATTACCGCAAATTTTATCGGGGCGGGATTTATCGAATCTCTTCGTCCACGTCCGTAAGTATTATTCTCACTTCGTTGACGACTATTCTGAGTTTCGGCACGCTCATGCTCGCTCAACACCGCGGTCTTCAAAGCCTTGGACTTGTTCTTGTCATTGGCACAACGTGCTGCTGGCTTTCGTCGCTCCTCCTTTTGCCTGCTATTCTGAATCTGTTTTTTAACAGCCGCCCGATTTCAACGCAGGAAGTTACGCCCCCGAACGTTTCAATCCATCCCCAGACCGGGAAACTGTCCGCGCATGAAAAGAACGCGCCCCAAGCGTATGCGGCTCGTTCCGCAGAGTCTTCAATTACTCCCGCCGCAGAAATTTCTACGGAGAGACAAAACACGACCAAAACCCATTCGGTAGAAGATTCGGCTGAACAAACCGCAACGCCGACTTCCCGGAGCCTGGAAACGGTTAGTTTCACAACATGCGAATGCGCACATCCGATTCCAGGCGGAACGACGCGCTACACTTGGAATCGAGACGATTTAAGTTCAGGAAAAGCGGCATGACTCCTTTTGAGGACTTTCTGTTTTTTGATTCGCTAAGGACTGAATCGCCTGCGGACGCGCTTACGATTCTCCATTTTTCCGGGCGATTGGATTTGCCTCGTTTCAAAAACGCTATCCGTGAAGCGGCAAAGCGTTCCCGATTTGCGGAAAGAACGGCGAATTTAGAAAAAAACAGCGCGTTAAACTGGTCTGAAAAAGAACTGCCGATTCAGATTCACCATTTTTCTGGTACGCCTGTTCCGGAAAATTTACCGAATTCGTTCATTTCGATTCTTGAAGAACCTGGCGTCAGATTCTGGATCTATGAGCGCCCCCAAGAAGAAAAAACGCAGATATGGTTTCAATTCCATCATCTCACTACCGACGCGCTTGGTTCTTTTTTATTTCTCGATAAAATTTTTGAGATTTATGCCGGACGCTCAAACGCATATCCCGAAATTCCCGACGAAACCGAATTTCAAGCGGCCTGTCAACCGAAAATAGACGCCGAGCTGAAAAAAAACGCAATTCGTCACGTCTTTTTATACTTATTGGGACTTTTGAATATTTTTCAAAAACGTCCGCTGGAATTTTACCAAAAGTCGGCGTTAAACTGTCGGGAAACAAAAATCCAATCGCTTATTTCACCAAAAGAAAAAAAAATAAATAAAGCTTTTTCTGCGTCGATGCCGGTTATTTTTCAAACCTTCAACCGTGAAGAAACGCAGACGTTTCGAACGATTGCGCATCATGAAAAAGTTTCTCTGAACGACTTACTTCTGGCGGCAGTTTTTCAGGCCTACGCAAAAGTTTGGAAAAAACTTTCGGGAACAACGCTCAAAAATCCCATTCTGGCGGCAATACCGATAAATTTGAGAAAAGAAAAATTTCAGAAAATCCCGCTGAGAAATCTGGTCAGCGTTCTTTTTCTTACGGAAAGACTTCCGGAAACGCCGGACAGAAAAATGTTTCTTCAGAGAATTCATCAGAAAATGAGAAAAAATTTGCTGAAACGAAACGCAGAGCTTCTCCTTCTGGAATTGAAATGGCTTTGCGCTTTACGTCTGCATGGAGATCATCGTTGGGGAATGAAATGGTTTTGCCGAAAGGAAATGTTTCGGGCTTCTTTTGTTTTTTCAAATTTAGGAGTCCTTTTTCAATTTTCTGAACTTCCTCAAACAGAAGACGGAAAACTGAAAGTCGGCAATATGATTCTCGAAAAAGTTGAACAGGCGTCGCCGCGAACCACAAACGCCGCGTTGACTATTGCCGTCGGGACATACGCGGGGCAACTTCATTTCGGCGTCAATCACGACCCCAAACGAATTGCCGACGACTCCGCTCGTCTGTTTTTGCGCCTGCTGATTGACGAATTGAGAAATTATGGAGAATCTTTTCTACGAAAGGAAGAGCATGAAAAAGTATCCGCTTTTGGAAGAACGCAAAAAGCGTGAACTTCAAACTTCATGGTCCATTCAGGAACTCAACCTGAAAGACCTGGAGGAACTTCACCTCCGACTCGGACTTCCGGGACATTCTTTTCAGGCAATTCATATTACGGGAACAAAAGGCAAAGGAAGTACCGCGGAAATGTTCCGCGCAACGCTTCAGGAAGCCGGTTTACGCGTCGGCGTCTATTCTTCACCTCACATCGTTTCACTTGAAGAACGAATTCAAATCAACGGTAATTTTATCCCGGAAAACAGACTGAACGAAATTCTCGAGCAAAAACTCCGTCCTGTCGTACAGGAACTTGAAGCGGAAGGACGGCGTTTTTCTTTTTTTGAAATTTTAACCATAGCGGCGTTTGAGTATTTCGCAGAAGAAAAAGTTCAAATTGCCGTCATCGAAACGGGCATGGGAGGCGCCCACGACGCGACAAATATCTGCCGTCCAATTTTGACAGTCGTCACAAACATTGCGCTGGACCATACGCGGCAACTTGGCGAGACGCTGGAAGATATTGCGCGCGAAAAGGCCGGAATCGTCAAAGAAGGCGTTCGGCTGATTGTCGGCGAAATGCCGCCGGACGTTCGCGAACGGGTTTTTCCGGTAATCTCAAAAATCGCGAAAGAACGCTCCGCCCCAACGGAATGGGCCGGAATTCATTTTCCAAGTCAAACGTTTCCCGGCGTTACTTTGGGAATGACGGGGACGCATCAACGGGCAAACGCCGCGATCGTCTGCCAGGCGGCTCGGCTTTTTTCGGATAATATCTC